>JBMLOQ010000031.1:0-28204 GCA_049242885.1 Chitinophagaceae bacterium | reverse complement strand
AGCTTTTTATCAACATCTAAAACTACATAGCCAACCTCATCGTTTGTTTTTAAATATTGGCCAACAATATTAATTTTATGCTTACTTAAACTGCTGTTAATTGCACCTAAAACACCAGGTACATTTTTATGAATATGCAAAATTCTATGTGTACCATCTACAGGTGGCAATCCAATAGCAGGAATAGTTTGAGAGCCATTGGTAATTCCTTTTTCTAAATAGTTAAAAAGTTTAATACTTACATCATGCCCAATATTTTGTTGTGCTTCTTCTGTACTACCACCAATATGTGGTGTAAGTATTACGTTAGATAACCCCTGCAAAGGAGTAGTAAAAGCATCTCCATTTTTTTCTGGCTCCCAAGGAAACACATCAATTGCTGCTCCAGCCAATTGTTTGCTCTTTAAGGCATCAGCTAAAGCTTCTAAGTCTACAACTTCTCCACGTGCATAGTTAATTAAAATACTACCTTCTTTAAATTGCTTTATTACTTGCTTGCTTATTAGGTTTTTGGTTTGGGAAGTTTCAGGAACATGCAACGTTACTATATCACTTTTGCTTACCACATCTTTTAATGATTTAGCAATATTGGCATTACCTAGTGGCAACTTAGTTTCTACATCAAAAAACAACACTTTCATCCCCAAACTCTCTGCCATTACACTTACTTGGCTACCAATATTTCCATACCCAATGATGCCCAAAGTTTTTCCTCTTAACTCAAAACTTCCTTTGGCTTCTTTTAGCCAAATGCCTTGGTGTGCAGCATTGTTTTTGTCAATTATTCTTCTAATCAACATAATGCTTAATCCAATTACCAATTCAGCTACACTTCTTGTATTACTATAAGGTGCATTAAAAACTACCACTCCTTTTTTAGTAGCTTCTTTTAAATTTACTTGGTTTACACCAATACAAAAACAACCAATAGCTTGCAGCTTCGTAGCAGCGTCTAAAACCTTTTTGGTGATTAGTGATTTTGAACGAATGCCTAATAAGTGCACATCTTTTACAGCTTCAATTAGCTCCTCTTCGCTTAATGCCCCATTTAGTTTTTTGATATTGGTATATCCGTTTTCTTTAAACTGTTGAATTGCTGTATCACTAATATTTTCTAAGAATAATATATTAATTTTTTCTTTGGGGTAACTTGTAGTTTTTGTCATTTTGTGTTGTTAAAAACCTAATAATAATTAGATACTAATTGCAATAAATCGTCTTGTTTTAAGTGAGATGCGATGGCACCATTTACTTGCAAAATTTCGGCACTAAGTGTATGTGCAATTTGCAAACTTTGTTCATCTGTTTTTCCTAGGTATTGTGCAGTTATAAATCCAGTTAAACTGCCATCACCTGCACCTGTACAATCTTTGATATTTTGTACATAAGGAGCTGGCAAATGATAGGTTTTTTCTTTAGTAAATAAAGTACTACCATGAGCTCCATTGTGCACCCAAACTTTTTGCACACCACGTTGCAGTAGTTCATTAGCTTGTTGTGCAGTAGTTGTATAATTTTTATTATTACACATTACTGGCAATTCATCTTCGTTTGGAGTAACCATGTATAAACCTTCTAAATTAGCATTTGAAAATTTGCTAGCTGGGGGCACACTTACTGGTTCTAGAATAAACGGGATTCCTGTTTTTTTGCAAAAAACACTTAGCCATTCAACTGCTTCTACACTAATATTAGCATCAGCAACAATAAAAGCTGCTTCTTTTAATAATTGCTCGTGTTGTTGTAAATGTGCAGGTGTAATAAATTCTAAGGCAGCATGAGTAATTAAAGCAGTAAACAAACTTCCATCGTAATTTAAAATACCCGTGTATTTGCCAGTTAAAGTATTAGTTGTAATTGCAGCATCCAATTTAATACCACTATAAGTACAAATAGTTTTAAGCCAATCACCATCACCATCATTTCCAAAAACGCTGATTAACTGAACTGGAATTCCTAATAATGCTAACTGATGGGCTACATTTCTGCTTACTCCTCCTGCACTTCTATGTACAATTGCATCATTAGTTGTTGCTAAAAGCATAGGTGCTTTTGCCGAATACAATTCATCTACCAATGCTGCACCTATACAAATTACTTGTTTTTGCATGATGGCAAATGTATTGATGATTTATTTATTGATGATTGCTTGGGTTAATATTTTTATTAATAAACGATTAGTACACACTTCATCTTACCATACTTTATTCCAAAGTATATTATATTAGCACCTCATAAAAATTAGAAAATGCAAACTGCATCAAAAAAAGTAATTAATGGTTGGGCAATGTACGATTGGGCAAATAGTGTTTACAATTTAGTTATTACTAGCACCATGTTTCCTGCTTATTATGAAGCTATTACAAAAGGGAATAATGGAGAAGTAAAATTACTTGGTCGCACATTTGTAAATACTTCTTTATACAACTACACCCTTGCTGTTGCATTTTTAATTGTAGCAATAATGAGTCCAATTTTATCGAGCATTGCCGATTATAAAGGCAACAAAAGAGCTTTTTTGCGATTTTTTTGTACTCTAGGAAGTTTGGCTTGCAGTGGATTATATTTCTTTAAAGCAGAAACTTTAGGTATAGGATTAATTTTAGTAATTATTGCCTGTGTTGGCTATTGGAGTAGTCTGGTTTTTTATAATAGTTATTTGCCAGAAATTGCAGCCCCAGAAGATCAAGACAGAGTAAGTGCTAAGGGTTTTACTATGGGCTACATCGGTAGTGTGTTATTGCAAGTGTTTTGTTTTGTACTTTTTTTTAAATACACTTGGTTTGGTTTAAAAGATGATACAGCAGCACTTCAATTATCTTTTTTATTAGTTGGGGTTTGGTGGTTATTTTTTGCATATAGAAGTTTAGCTACACTACCAAAAGGAACTCCAAGTGCCAATAGACCAGAAAATGGTATTTTAACCAATGGATTTATTGAACTTAAAAAAGTGATATTACAACTTAAAAATTTACCTGTTTTAAAAAGATTTTTAGGGTCTTTCTTTTTCTTTAACATGGGGGTACAAACTGTAATGCTAGCTGCTACTTTATATGGAAAAAATGAGCTCGCCATCCCCGATGCTAATTTAATTATTGCTATTTTAGTAATACAATTAGTAGCTATTCCTGGTGCTATTATAATGGCTAAACTCAGCGAAAAATTTGGCAATTTGCAAGTGCTTTGCTTTGTAGTTTTAGTATGGGCTGGCTTATGCTTTTTTGGATATAAAATACCAAAAGGCGATATTACCATGTTTTACATTTTAGCTTGCTTAGTTGGTTTTGTAATGGGTGGCATTCAAAGTTTAAGTAGAAGCACTTATGCCAAACTTATGCCAGAAACCAAAGACACTACTAGCTTTTTTAGCTTTTTTGACGTTACCGAAAAAGTAGCAATAGTAATTGGGATGTTTAGTTTTGGATATATAACAGAATTTTTTAATGGCTCTCAAAGGCAAAGTGTTTTGGCTTTGATGGCTTTTTTCTTTATTGGATTTTTGTTGTTGTTGCTTACAATTAAAAAGCAAAAAGAAATAAACTAAAGTTTATCCTTTCTTTGCAGTATGCTTTTAAAAATAATTCTCATTCCGCTTATTTCAGCTTTTATTGGTTGGTTTACTAATTGGATTGCTATTAAAATGTTATTTCATCCAAGAATTCCAAAGAAAATATTGGGCATTACTTTTCATGGTATTTTTCCTAAAAGACAACAACAATTTGCTGAGAAACTGGGCAAATTGGTAAGTCAAGAATTGTTATCGTTTAAAGATATTGAACAAAAAATTACCAGCCCCGAAAACCTTAAAAAAATAATGCCAGTTGTTGATGCCCATATTGAACAATTTTTAAGGGTAAAACTTGCAGATGCCATGCCCATGATTAGTATGTTTATTGGCGATAAAACCATTGCTCAACTCAAAGAAGTGTTTATGAAAGAATTAGAAATTCTTTTTCCTCAGTTAATGAGTAATTACATGAACAATTTGCAAAGCGAGCTTGATCTTGAAAAAATTGTTACTCAAAAAGTAAGCAATTTTAGCAGCGACAAATTAGAAGAAATCCTTAATGCCATTATGAGCAAAGAATTTAGGTTTGTTGAAATTATTGGTGCTGTTTTGGGTTTTGTAATTGGGGTATTGCAGTTGATAATTGCAGAGTTGTTTTAATTAAAGAAATCTCCATTTATCATTACTTTATCAATTAAATTTTCGCCAAAACTGTATGGCATATAAGCTAATGACTGTATAGGTTTTGTAAAAATTAAATTAGCTTGTTTACCTTTAGTTATACTACCTACTTTATCTTGTAATTGCATGGCAAAAGCCCCATTAAGAGTGCTAGCATTTATTACCTCTTCTGGTAACATTTTTAATTGAATACAACTTAAAGCATTAACAAAATTCATATTTCCGCTAGGGCTGCTTCCTGGATTATAGTCACTAGCTAAAGCTATTGCACATCCAGCATCGATTAAAGCACGTGCTGGTTGATAATTCATTCTTAAAAAAAAGGCCGCTGTAGGCAATAATGTGCAAACTCCTTGATATCCATTTTGGTAAGCTTGTTGCAAAAAACCTATATCGTGTGTGGTTAATGTTTCTAAATGATCAAGACTAAGAGCCTTTAACTCAACTCCTTTTTGCAGCCCTCCAATACTGTTTAACTGGTTTACATGCAACTTTGGTACTAAATTATACTTTTTTGCAGCCAAGCAAATAGCCTCCATTTCATTTACATTAAAAAATCCATCTTCACAAAAAACATCTACAAAATCTGCCAAATTTTCTGCTGCAATCTTTGGCAGCATTTCTTGTATAATGCAATTTAAATAGCCTTCATGGTTTTGTTTAAACACAGTGGGATAAGTATGTGCACCCAAAAAAGTAGCCTTAATTGGTATTTTAACATCTTGTTTTAATGCGTTAATTACTCTAAGCATTTTAAGCTCTGCATCAACAGTAAGTCCATAGCCACTTTTAATTTCAATTGCTCCAGTACCAAGTTTAATTAACTGTACAATTCTTTTGTAAGCAGACCGATATAAGTCTTCTTCACTAGCCAGTGCAAGTTTATTAGCACTATTTAAAATACCACCACCTTTTGCAGCAATTTCGGCATAGCTTAATCCTTTAATTTTATCAATAAACTCTTCTTCTCGTGTGGCTGCAAATACAACGTGTGTGTGGCTATCGCAATAAGTAGGCAAAATTGTTGCTCCTTTAGCGTCTATTATATTGTAACTAATTTTATATGAATCAGCTAAGTCTTTTTCTTCTCCAAAATCGATAATTTTTCCATTTTCTACTAACAAAAAAGCATTTTCAATAGTAGGCAAAAAGGCTAAATCTTTACCTTTTAGTAATTCATTTGTTGCTCTTACATTTACTAGCCTATCAATATTTGTTATTAAACTTGCCATTTGCATTTTTAAATTTATACCTTAAAAGTTTTTAAAGGATTTAGTGCATCAAATGTAATTAGTAAAGTGTACCAACTATTTTTGCAGTTAAATTTTACAATTTGGCAAAGCTTATAAAACTATTTACACAACAAACAATATCAATTAAAATTGTATTGATTTTGGGTTTTTTTGTACAACTTGTTACAAGTTATACTGCAGTTGGCTATTATCACCCCGACCAACATTTTCAAATAATCGAATTCTCTGGTCATCAACTTGGTTTACCTAATGCCACCAATTATATTTGGGAGTTACAAGCACATATAAGAAGCACTATACAGGTGTATTTATTTTCAGGATTTTTTCTTATTTGCAATGCATTAAACATAACTGATGCATTTACTCAAACTACTATTTTAAGAATAATAACAGGTTTTGTATTATGGCTTTTGTTTAACACACTTGCTTTGATTACATCAAAAAAACTGGATAAAAAAGCAGGTTTTTGGCTTTTGTTTATTGTAAATTTTAGTTGGTTTTTCCCTTATATACGTTCATTATTTAGTAGCGAAGTTATTAGCAGTTTAGTATTTTTTGCTACTGTTTTTTGGTATCAACAGAAATCACATCAAGCAAAACTGTTACAATTAATTTTTGTTGGATTTTTATTAGCAATTGCATTTTATTTAAGATTTCAATTTGCTTTTGGGATTATTGGTTTTGGATTATTTGTGTTGCTACAAAAGCAGTACAAACACATTGTACCACTACTTTTAGGATTTGTAATTGGTGTTGCTTTTAATACTTATATTGACTTTTTGTTTTATAAACAATGGGTTTGTACACCATATTTATATTTTACTGTAAACATTACACAAGGCAAAGCAGCAGAGTTTGGGCAAGATGGCTTTACCTTTTACATTGGTGTTTTATTATCAGAATTTACTATACTACCAATAAGCATTATATTATTTTGGCATTGGCTAAAGCAATCAGTTTTAAATTTCAATAATGCCATAGTATTAGCAGTTTTGTTTTTTGTAATTGGCCATTCTTTTGTATCACACAAAGAGCAAAGATTTATGTTTCCAGCCATTTTAGCAATGCCTTTAATCATTGCAACTAGTTTAAGCAATGTTGCTGCATTGTATCATCATTCTAAAAACATAATTAAGTACGCTTTTAGGTTTGCAGTTTGGTTAAGTTTTGTTTTAAATTTTACTATTTTAATATTGTTCATGTTTGTGCCATATGCTCAAACAATAAATTTTGCAAGAAAATTAAATAATCAATACAAGCAACAATCCATTACATGCTTGCAAAGAACCCCTTTAGAAACTGAAAGCTTAGCACCTTGTATATTTTATTCAAAAAATTACAAGGGCGTTGTTTATAACAAAGTACTAACTAATGATAGCCTTCTATTGCAAAGGCCATTGCCAAAATTGGTAGCCACAACCTTTAACCAGGTAAAAGGCAATTTTAAAATGATGGATAGCTTAGGTTATAAACCTATTGAATATGGCAACAAATTAGCTTGGAACTTAAACGAATTTTTAATGAAAAAAGAAATAAATACCATTAATGATATTTGGGTTTTATATAAACGATAAGTTGTTTTAAGCCAAATAGCTAAGTGCATTTTTTTAAAATTCTACAAAAAGCCTTGCCAAATACTAACAAAGCCCTATTTTTGCACCCCGAATTTTAATTCATCACAAAAAAATAAAGAAAGAAAGATATGGTGAGTGCATCTTTATTTGAAAAGTTACAATTGGTTGACCAAAAAAGTATTCTAATTCAAGGTCTTCCATCTAGCATCGAAAAGCTTTTTGCAAAATTATCTTACGCCAAAAACGTAACTCCACTTTTAAAAAGTAGAAAAATTGACTTTGTTTTAGTTTTTGCTATAAATCAGTCGCAATTACTAAATATAATGAAGGAAATTTTACCTGCCATGCATACAAACACAAAATTGTGGGTAGCATTTCCTAAAACTACAAGCAAAATTGTGAGCGACCTAAACCGTGAAGGTGCATGGGATTATTTTACTGAGCAAGGTTTTGATAATGAAGAGTCTATTGAGGTAGACAATATGTGGAATGCTAGTAGATTTAAGAAAAATGAGAACTTTATAGTTAAAGCTGAAAATGTAGAAGCTGTAAAAGAAAGAATTGAATTGAAAGGTATTGAGTTTGAAAAGAAATTGGTTGTATTGCCAATTGAACTAGAAAGAGTTTTTGTGAAACAAAAAAACTTAAAAGACTTTTTTAGCACTCTAAACCACATTCAACAAAGAGAATATTTAAGTTTTATAGATAGTGCAAAACGTGCTGATACAAGAAGAAGACGCTTAGATACTGTAATTGAAAAATTGCAGAATGGCAAAAAGACACCAACAGAAAAATAATGTATTTATTTAATTATTATATCAAATGCTCAACTTTTTTAGTTGGGCATTTTTTTTATAACCCCAACTCATTACTTTTGACATAGCTACTATACATGAAATTATCTAGCAAACATTTATTGGGTATTAAAAACCTTACCCAGCAAGACATTGAACTTATTTTACAAACTGCAACTCATTTTAAAGATGTATTGCAACGCCCAGTAAAAAAAGTACCATCGCTTAGAGATGTAACCATTGTAAACCTTTTTTACGAAAACAGTACACGCACAAGGATTTCTTTTGAATTGGCCGAAAAACGTTTAAGTGCCGATACTATAAACTTTGCTGTTAGTGGAAGTAGTGCTGCAAAAGGAGAAACACTTTTAGATACTGTAAATAACATTTTAAGTATGAAGGTGGATGTGGTTGTAATGAGGCATTGGGCCAGCGGTGCTGCACAGTTTTTGAGTAACCATATACCAGCTGCCATTATAAATGCAGGAGATGGCACAAACGAACATCCAACTCAAGCTTTGCTGGATGCGTTTAGTATGCAAGAAAAATTTGGCACACTGCAAGGATTAAAAGTTGCCATTATTGGAGATATAATGCATAGCAGAGTAGCATTAAGCAACATTTATTTACTTCACAAAATGGGTGCAAAAATTAAAGTATGCGGACCACCAACTTTAATTCCAAAGTATATAGAGCAAGCCTTGCCAGTAACTGTAGAGTATAACATTGAAAAAACTTTACAGTGGTGCGATGTTGCAAATGTTTTACGCATTCAACTTGAACGCCAAAACGAGCCTCTTTTTAGTAGCCTTAGAGAGTACAATTTAATGTATGGAATTACTAAAAAAAGATTGGCAGCTTTAGATAAAAAAATTACAATAATGCATCCTGGTCCTGTAAATAGAGGTGTTGAATTAGATAGCGATGTTGCAGATGGTGAGCAAAGCATCATTCTAAATCAAGTGGAAAATGGAGTTGCCGTAAGAATGGCAGTGTTGTACTTGCTTAGCCCAACAAGAGAATAAAGCACTAATTGTAAGTAGTAGATTTTAATTTACCCAATATTAAAAAACCAAAACAAAATTTTAAAAAATGCGAATTTGCTTGTTTCCTGGAACTTTTGATCCTATTACACTAGGGCATACTGATATTATAAATAGAGCCTTGCCTTTGTTTGATAAAATAGTTGTAGGTATTGGCATAAACAGTGGCAAAAATCCTATGTTTAGTGCTGCTCAAAGAATGGCTTGGGTAAACGAAATTTATAAAAATGAACCCAAAGTAAGTAGTCAAACCTATGAAGGGTTAACTATAAACTTTTGCAATCAAATTGGAGCAAAATTTATATTAAGAGGCATTAGGTACGTAAGCGATTTTGAATACGAAAAAACAATAGCCGATGCCAACAGAACTTTGGACAGAAGCATTGAAACTATTTTTCTTACTGGAGAACCAAAATTTACTTCTGTAGCTAGCACTATTGTGAGAGATATTTTAAAGCATAAAGGCAACGCTAGTTTATTTTTACCAGATGTAGTAAGCAAATCTTTGGAATTGTAAAACAATTCGAATAAGCTAATTAGCCTCTGTGTATGACTTGAAATTATTAAGAATTGACTGCCAGCCTGCTTGTTGTAACTCGATAGAGTTTTCAGTTTCCGGGTCGAAAGTTATTACAATTTCTGTATTTGAGTTTAATGGAATAAACTTTACAGTAGATATTCTTCCTCCAAATTCCATAGTTAATTCTTTTTCAACAACAACATCGATATAAATGGCTTCAAAATCAAATCCAAAACTACCATCTTTGGCTTCCATTCTTGCATAGTATTTTCCTCCAACTTTCAATTCATTTGATGCTTTTGGACAATGCCAAGATACATCTGCAAAATTCCAATGTACAATATGAATGGGATTGGTATAATATTCCCACACCTTAGTTACATCTGCATTAATTATTGCATTAACCTTTATTTTCTCTATCATATAAAAAATTATAAAGCTATTTTTTCAAAAACTATTGCAGCAAATGTGTTATCCTCTGCTCTAAATTGTTTAAGCATTTTATACTTGGCAAAATTTTTCTCGAAATAAGAAATTTCTACTTTACCATATTTAGTAGCATAGTGAGAGTCCCAAATAATAATACTACCAACTGGTGCTTTATTTAAAGAACTATCTCCATACATGCCAGCATTACCATTTTTAAATTCCCAGGCATTTTTATCGTAAAAGTAGTTAAACAGTGCTAAGTTTTGTATTAATGGTTTGTTATCGAGTTTGTTTTCTTGTATATATTCTACAATTTTTTTCTGTTCAAAATTTTCGTCGCAGCAAAGTTCTTTTGGTCTAATATATACCAAAACTGTAAGAATGCAAAGCAAAGCTACTAAGCGGTTTCGTAACAAAATGTTTTGAACAAACAACAACAATCCTATAACTGCAATACAAAACAAAACTGGCAATCTATCTCGGTCAACATTTTCCTTATCCATTAAAATCCAATTATGAGAGAAGGTCATATTACCCATTACAAAACCTAAAAATGGTATTAGTATGATAAGCAATAAGTACTTATTTTTAATTGTTGGCATTTCTTTTAAAGCCAAGGTTGCCAAAACTGCAATTAATGGTGAAATTACTAATAGGTAACGCAAATTACCACCTGTGCTAGTAAGTATTTCGTAAGATTGTAGGTTAAACAGAGAATGTATAAACACAAATCCTAAAGCTGGTATAAGCAAAGCCCATTCTATTTTTTGTAATTGTTTTGTAATGGCTTGTGCTAGATATGTTACAACTAAAGTTACTGAAACCATACTAAAGATTACAGCACTCATCATTGGGTAATGGTCAAAACCTTGACGAGGATAAGACTTTTTATATTCTGCTGCTGTTTTTTGGCTTTCGTGCAGGCTATACAATATGTCACCAGTTACTTGCCAACCCCAAACATTATATAAAACAGGAAATAAACCTAGAGCAAAAAAAGCTATCCATTGCTTTCGCTTTAATAGTACAAAAGCAAAATATGGATAAATAAAAACAAACTCTTGACGCAGCAACAAAACATAAGAAGCAAATAAGGCAAATAAAATATACTTATTACTATAATAAAAATACAAGGCCACAGTAAGTAAAAATGCTGTAGGGATTTCGCTATAAAATTTAAACGACAACATAAACCATAAAGTTTGTGTTGCTAGCAAAATAATAGGCAAAGCAGATTGTTTGCCTGTAATTTTTTGATACAATTTATATGCAAAAAAACCTGTAAATGCCGAAAACAAACAGTTGGCAATAAGCACACCTTGCTTGCCAAAAAGCACTACAGGGGCATAAATGAGTTTCCAACCAGTTTTGGGCCAGTTACCTAAAATGCTGTTAGGATATTTCCAAAAGCCTAAAGCATTCATATACTGAGCACCTTCTTCGCCTTGGTAAAACGAAGTATAAAAAAAAGAGAATATATAACTAACCAGGGCTACCCCTAATGTAATTAATAAGGCTTGAGTATTATTAATTACTAAATCAAAACCTTTTGATTTAATTGATTCTGTTTTTGCAGCTACTTTATTAATAGCTTGTTTTTGTTTACTCATAATCTAACACTTGTAATTGTCCATCCACAATTTGATTGCTAACAATAAAAAGTGGACGCTGTTTTACCTGAAAAAATATTCTTAAAATATATTCACCAATTAATCCCAAAAATAAAAACTGTAATCCAGCAAATACCATTAAAAACAAGTATAAGGTTGTAAAACCTGGTGGTACAGCACCTACAACAAATTTTTGGTATAAAATGTAAATAGCATAGCAAAAACTAAAAAAAATAGTTGCGTATCCAGCACGCTTCATGAGTTTTATTGGTGCTTCACTAAAATTAAAAATTCCATTTTTTGCCAGTTGCCATAATTGCTTAAAAGTGTATTTTGGGCTTCCCATTGCACGTTCATCACGCTCGTATTCATATCCTATTTGCTTAAACCCTACCCAAGTACGCATTCCTCTTAAAAACCTACTTTCCTCGGGCATTTTCATCATTAAATTAGCCACTCTCCTGCTTATCATGGCAAAATCGCCACTATCTAATGGAATATTTATGGTTGAAATTTGCTTTAAAAAGCGGTAAAAACTACTATAAGCCAACCGTTTTATAAATCCTTCTTTACGTTTTTTACGCACAGCGTAAACTACATCATTACCTTGTTGCAAAAGTTCATAAAATTTTGGCAAAAGCTCAGGAGGATCTTGTAAATCTCCATCTATTATAAACAAAGCTTTTGTGCCTCTAGCTTTAGCAATACCTGCAGTAACAGCAATTTGATGTCCAAAATTTCGACTTAAAAACACACAATTATAATTGGGGTTTTCGAGGGCATGCTTACTCATAAGCAAAGCTGTATTGTCTTTGCTACCATCATCAACCAAAACAACTTCAATTGGTATGTTTAAATTGGCAGTTAAAGCGTCAATTCTATTAGTAAGTAAAGCAAAACCTTCACTTTCGTTATACAATGGAGCTACAATAGAAATATGGTATTCCGTAGATTTTACTTCCATAAAAAGCACAATATTATTTCAATAAACAATCCAAAATGCAACAATCCAAAACTTTAGCTATCATTGCAACGAAATTTTAGAACGTGTTTAAGTTTATTACACATAGAAATTTAATTGTAAATGTATTGGCAGGTGCTATTTTGCTTGCTTTAATTGTATTTCTTTTTTTTAGTATGTTATCGTGGTTTACTGGCCACAACGACTATCAAAAAGTACCTAATGTAGGTGGAAAAGGATTTCAAGAAGCTAAAGCAATTTTAGAAAGCAAAGGCTTTACTGTAGAAGTTGCTGATAGCATTTTTGACATTAATCTTCCTCGCCTAAGCATCACAAAGCAAACGCCAGAAGCAGAATCTACCGTAAAAAATGGTCGTACCATTTATCTTACAATAAACAGATTAACAGCACCTTTAGTAGATATGCCAAACTTGGTTGGTTTTTCAGTAAAAAGTGCTGAAATTTACCTAAAAAGTTTGGGGCTAAATATTGGTGATACAAGTTATAAACCTGATGTTGCCAAAAACTCAATTATTACCCAACTATTTATGGGCAAAGAAATAAAGCCTGGAACAAAAATTTCTGTTGGGAGCAGTGTAGATTTAATAATTGGCAGTGGAATAGGCAATGAAGAAGCCGAAATGCCCGATTTGGTTGGTCTTACTTATGCAGATGCTTTAAGTTTGCTTGGCACCATGAATATAAGTGTGGGCGTTCCCATTTTGCTAGACAATCAAATAAAAGATACAGCACACGCTTTTGTTGCAAGGCAAGAACCACCTGTATTTACAGAACTTGCACCAGGACAAAAAGTAAAAAACAAAATAAGACAAGGACAAATTGTAGATTTATGGCTAAGTGTAACTAAGCCTATAAAAGATACTACATCACAAACTATACTAGATAACCCATATAATAATCAATAAATATGAATATCGTTACTGTACAAGAATTAAAATCAAAATTAGATGCCAACCAAAATGTACACTTAATAGACGTAAGAGAACCCCATGAAAATGCTGTTTTTAATATTGGTGGCACTTTGTTTCCTTTAGGAAAAATACAAACCATGCAAATTGATGATATTGAAGATTTACGAAACGAAGAAGTGGTAGTATATTGTAGAAGCGGTATGAGAAGCATGCAAGCTTGCATGATATTGCAACAACTTGGATTTACTAATGTAAGTAATTTACAAGGTGGTATGGTAGAATGGGAAGCAACTTTTAAATAAACAATACTCGAAATTATAAAAGAGGTTGATGCACTATCAGCCTCTTTTTTATTTGTACATTTGCCAAACAAAATACACCAGTAATGTTTACTAAACTAAGTGTAAATATCAACAAATTAGCTACCCTAAGAAATGCAAGGGGCGGCAACAATCCAAATATTGTACAAGCTGCAATTGATGCTCAAAAATTTGGAGCAGATGGCATTACTGTGCATCCAAGACCAGATGAACGACACATAAGATATGCTGATGTATATGACCTAA
The DNA here is from genome assembly GCA_049242885.1 of Chitinophagaceae bacterium. Taxonomy (GTDB): domain Bacteria; phylum Bacteroidota; class Bacteroidia; order Chitinophagales; family Chitinophagaceae; genus CAIVPM01. The sequence goes on along the minus strand of JBMLOQ010000031.1, from coordinate 14,333 downwards.
AAAAAATTATTACAACTGAGTTTAATATAGAAGGAAATCCAACTGAGCAAAGCTTTGTAGAACTTGTACTAAATACCAAGCCTAACCAAGTAACTTTAGTACCAGATGCTATTGGACAAATTACAAGTAATCATGGCTGGAATACTATTGAACACCAAGAATATTTAAAGAATATTATTAGTGTTTTTAAAAATGCTGGAATTAGAGTTTCCATTTTTGTTGACCCAAATGTAGAAATGGTGCAGGCTGCTGCAACTACTGGAACTGATAGAATAGAATTGTACACCGAAGCCTATGCTACACAGTTTGCCCATGCCATGGAGCAACAAAATACAACTTTGCCTATTGTACCTATTTTGAATGATTATAAAGCTGCAGCAACATTAGCCAAGGAATTAGGATTGGGTATTAATGCAGGCCACGATTTAGACCTAAATAACCTTGCTACTTTTGTAAAAGCCATTCCATTTGTAGATGAAGTAAGTATAGGGCATGCTTTAATTTGTGATGCTATTTATTTAGGTTTTGAGAATACGATACAGTTGTATAAAAGGGCTTTGGTTTTGTAACTTATTTTAAATAGCCCTATCTCAAAACCATTTGTCTATCGGCATCCAATCTTATCAAAATAAATAGTAAAATTGTAAATGTTACTAGCGAAGATCCTCCATAGCTTACAAAAGGTAAGGTAATTCCTGGGCTAGGGAATAAGCCAACTGTCATACAAACATTTAAAGCTATATGAAAAAACAAAATACTAGCTACACTATAGGCATAAACTCTACTAAATGTACTTCTTTGTCGTTCAGCCATACGTACAATTCTAAATAAAAGCATTAAGTAAATTCCCAAAAATGCAAAACTTCCGGCAAAGCCAAAAGCCTCGCCAAGCGATGCAAAAATAAAATCTGTATTTTGAGCAGGAACGTATCTACCTCTTGTTTGTGTACCTTTTAAAAATCCTTTGCCAATTAAACCACCACTTCCAATAGCAATTTTACTTTGGCGAACATTATAATCATCAGGTTTGTGCTTAGATTTTTTGGCATCTTTTGCTAAACGTGTATTTTTAGTACAATCATACTCTTGCCCAAAAGCAGTATAAACCCTGGTACTTTGATAGCACTCAAACACATTATTGAAAATAAACGGAACGGCAAATCGTTGAAAGCTTACACAAAATAGCCAAATGGCTAATACCCATTGAATAATAGCTTTAAACCTTCTTTTTTGCCTCCTTAGAATATAAACAATTACAATTGCTAATATGGTAAGTATAATAGCAAGTGTATTGGGCTCTACAATTATAGAAGCAATTACTAATACAGCAACAGATGCTCCCAAAATTAGCAAAGTGGGTGGCAAACCCTCTCTATACATTACAAGTACAAAAGCAAAGTAAACTAAACCTTGCCCTAACTCGTGCTGTGCAGCAGTAATAATTACTGGCACAATAGCAATTAATCCTGCAATTATTTGTGATCGTGTTTTTGAAAAATCTGTTTCGTTTCGAGACAAATATTTAGCCAATGCCAATGCTGTAAATATTTTACAAAGCTCAACTGGTTGTAAATTAAACCCTCCACCAAGTGCAATCCAACTTTTTGAACCTGCAATATTTTTACCCAACACAAAAGTGCTTAGCATTAGCAAAATACCAAAAGCATAAAATAAATTGGCAAAGGCTGTAAACAATTTGCTATCTGCAAGTAATACAAATGTTGCAATTACAACACAAATGCCTGAAAATAAAATTTGCTTACTATAACTGGTTTTGCCACTTAATAAACTCTGAAAAACATTGGTACCCGCTTTATACTCAACCATAAAAATACACAATACTCCTATTGCCATAAGTATTGCAACTAGCCATACTGTAAGCCAATCTACCCCTTCACTAACACCTATGTTTTTTCTTTGGTTCATAAAATTTGTGTGCCATTTTAAATTGAAATTGGATCTGAACAGAATTGGGCTTTAAAACCAAATATTCTCAGATTTAACAGCTTCGAAATGACGATTTAAATACCTAAATTTCCATTTATAATCAAATATCAAGGGCAATTCTTGATTTACAAATTTTTAAAAGCCTTTTGTATAAAAAAACTACTTACCTAGCTAAATAAACATTTTTGCTAAATAAGTAGTTGAACGAGTTGAAACCTAAAAACTGTGTTAGATTGGGCTTTTAAGCTCTAAAGTATTATCTTAAATTCCCTATAATTTTTGTTTTAGGATATTTTACGGTATAGCCAAATTGCTTGGATTTGCTTTCACCAGCAGGAATTGTTAATTTCCAGTTTAATACACCAATTTCTGTGTTTATTTCAGCTTCACCATCGTTTACTAAAGCAACTTCTATTTCCTTGTCATTACTTAGTGGAAATTGATCTTTTAGCAACAAGTTTATGGGTTGCTTTTTATTGTTTTTTACAACAATTTCATAACTAAAACTTTCAGTTTTGTTATCTCCCTTAATTTTTACTTTCTCGGTATTTTTTATTGTAACTCGTTTTATACTTACACGTTTATCACGCCCAAGATTAATGTTCAAAGTATCTACAGTACTATTTGGGTCGATAAAAGACTTGCCAATATATTTTCCATCCATAATAATATTAGCTTGCCCTGGAAGTAAATCTAAGTTTTCCCAATCGCTAATTTCGGCCATCAAAAAAGCGTCTTTATCTAGCTTAGGCACTGCATAATGCTTGTAAGTTGCCTTAATATCTTCTTCTTTAATATTTACAGAGTATCCCGTGCCATCACTTGGAATATCGTAAGGCAAATCAATATCAAAGCTAGTATATAGTTGGCTTTCATTTACTTTTAAGTAGTTGCTTACATCTTTAGATTTTTCATCATTAATATTGAATTCCTTACTGTTATATCCTGTAACAACCACTTCATTTAAGGTTTGTACACTATTCATTAAAGCTTGTCTTTTTGCTGTTTGTATATTTCCATATAATTGTGGTACATATTGTTGCAAATACCAAGCTTGTAGCAAAGGAGTTGTATTGGTTTGGTTTGGGTTGCTAGTGCTAAGTGTAAGTGGAATTTGTTTCCAATCTAATCCAGTGCTTTGGAATATTAGAGCTTTATAACCTAGTTTAAAGCTATTATCCACAGATTTTACTCTCATTTCGTAAGATGGTGTCCATCCTGCATTTGGTGCATAATAGCTAATATCAAATTTTGCATCTTCTGCTTTTTGTGCCATTATTTGCACAATTAGCTGTCCTGTGGTTTTGCTAGTGGTTTTATTACCTTGATTACTTAGGTCATAAATTCTTTGATTAAGAAAATTTATAAGTTCCGAAATGTCTTGAATTTTATTGGCACTTACATTCATACTCAACTTATACTGCTGTATTTTATTTGTATAAAAATCTACCAATTTCATGATTTCTGGAGCATTTATATTTTTATTAGTATTGCTATTGTAACCTTCTACAAGTAATACACATTTTTTTAGCAACTCTTCTTGTAAAGCATAATCTTGCTGTATCAACTTTAATTGTTTGCTCATAAGCTTAATACTATCCTGTACAATTGGTATTAATGGATGAGTTGTTGTATTTGTTTCTACTTTATTGTTGTGTTTGTACGATAAAATAGTAATATTTTCCGATGCCGAAATTTGGATTGTATTGCTTGTTAAATAAATACTTACATTGCTAAAAACCACTTCTTGAAAGCCTTTTTTTACAAAAGCTGTTGCTGTATGACTTAACTCTACCCCATTACCAAAATATACATTGGCATGTTGCAATGCAGCATTAACTTGTATTTTACTTTGTGATGGCTCTTGAGCTAAAATGCTGTTTAAACTAAGCAATAATCCAAAAGCAATAATTGTTTTTTGTTTCATCGTATTTTAATTTTTATTTGTACATTGATGAATTATTATTTGTAATTACACAATTGCAGTTAGTTTTTTTGTTTTCTTTAACTTTTAAGAGATAACTTTTCTGTTCTTTAATACCCTTTTGTTGCAAAATGAAAAATGTATCAAAAGATGAAATACTTTAATACACTATTAATTTTATAAATGACAATTTATTTAGTACGCCATACAACACCCTTTAACGCCAAGGGTTTATGTTATGGATTTACAGATATTGATATCGATGAAAGTTTTTTTGCTGAAGCTGAAATAATAAAAAACAAACTACCACCCAATTTAAAAAGTATATATAGCAGTCCATTAAAAAGATGTACCAAACTGGCAAATTATGTGTTTAATAGTAACGAAATTTTGTATGAAAATGATTTGCGAGAATTAAACTTTGGCAACTGGGAAAATAAATTATGGAACAATATTCCACATGAAGAAAGTAAATATTGGATGGAAGATTATGTATATCAAAAACCACCCAATGGGGAAAGCTATTTTGAATTATTTACCAGAGCAACTAAGCTATTTGCAACACATACAAACATTCATCCACAAGGCTTTGTATGGATAACACATAGTGGCATAATAAGAAGCATTTTGAGCTATATTACCAAAACTAATTTGCAAGACTCGTTTAATTGTTTTAAAATTGAGTACGGTGATGTGATAAAAATTGAATTACTTGGAAAGAATTATAGTTACACTATTCTGTAATCATTCTTGTAAATTGTGTTACTATATTTAAAAATTGTTTTTTGCCAAAAAATCTTTATAAATCAAAAAAATGAATGTTAATTAACCTAAATATTTTTCAGTCAATTAATGTGCTATTAATTATTGGTAGATATTTGTACACTTTAAATTAGATTATGTATAGTAGAGAAAATCCTAAAATAACTTATGGTGCACAACTAGGTATTTTTTTTGGATTAATAGGCGGAGCAATTATTTTGGCTGCAATTGTGCAAGCAGTTTTTATGCTTAGTGTAATTGATTTAAAATCATTTATGAGCGGCGGCAATGCCAATAATTTAAAAAGTGAATTACTTAATCCTAAAAACAGAAATATCTTACTTGCCATGCAAGTGGTTTCTACATTTATAGTTTTTTTTCTTCCAGCCTTTGTATTTGCAAAAATTGTTCATGGCAAACCATTTGTTTATTTGGGGTTAAAAGTTAAGAGCAATAAAATGCAAGTTGGATTAGTTATTCTACTAGCATTTTTTGGATTAGGATTAAGTGGTGCATTAGGCGAGTTAAACGAGTTAATACCCATAAGTGCAAGTCTTGAGAAGAAATTTAGAGCAATGGAAGCAGAATATCAATCACAAGTTTTAGCCATTGCAACAATTAAAAACTTTAGCGATTACATAATTGCACTTTTTGTAATTGCCATTTTGCCTGCTTTTTTTGAAGAACTTTTGTTTAGAGGGGTAATGCAGCAAATGATAGAACAATGGAGTAAAAATGGCTGGATTGCTATTTTAATTACTGGATTTATTTTTAGTGCTATACACTTAAGCTATTATGGATTTTTACCAAGGTTTGGCTTAGGAATTGTTTTGGGATTAATATTTTTTTACACTAGAAACATGTGGCTAAATGTATTGCTGCATTTTTTAAACAACGCTGTGGCTGTAACTGCATTATATTACTCAAACCTTAAAGGTTTACCTCCTGAAAAAGTGCTCGACGAAAAATTTCCTTTGTGGGTTGGAGCCATTGCTTTAGTAATTGTAATTTATCTTTTGCATTTTTTGCATAAAATAAGTATTGCCAATGGCTCGCACAACATTAATAATACTATTGCTCCAAAAAACAATCCTTTTAATGGGCAATTTGCAGAGCAATAAATATTATGAAGGCAGTATATAAACTACAAGATTTACCAAAAGTTGCTATGCAATTGTACCAACATTTTGGAAACAAAAAAGTTTGGGCTTTTTATGCACCAATGGGAGCTGGCAAAACTACTTTAATACATGAGTTGTGTAGTTTTTTAAATGTTGAAGATGAAGTTAGCAGCCCTACATTCGCTATCATTAATCAATACAAATCACCAAAAGAAAATACAATATACCACATGGATTGGTATAGGCTAAAAGACGAAGAAGAAGCTATACAAGCTGGGGTTGAAGATGTTTTATTCAGTGGAAGTTTATGCCTTATTGAGTGGCCAAGCATTGTAGAAAGTTTATTGCCAAATGACGTTGTAAATATTGAAATTGAAATTATTGATAATGATACAAGGATGTTAATAGCAAAAACAAATTCCTAACAAATCACCTGCCTTATCATAATAAAATTATAGAATTTAAGCTGAAGAAAAGCTATTCTTCTTCAGATTTACTAGCATCAAATTTATTAATAAATCTTTCCAAAACGCTTGATACAATACTTACAATAAAACTAAACAGAATAGCCCAACCAAAACTTTCTACTTTAAAGCCTGGCACAAGTTTAGTTACCCAGTAAACAATTAATACATTAATAATTATCAAAAACAACCCTAACGTAACCATTGTTATTGGTATGGTAAGTACAATTAAAATTGGGCGTACAAAACTGTTTAAAAATCCCAAGGCAGCAGCAACTAAAACAGCTGTAATGGTATTATCTACCTCAACACCTTTTAATATATAAGCTGCAACCAAAATGGCAACACTTGTGAGAATTGTTTTTGATACAAACTTTAGCATAGTTTTACAAATGTAAAGATGAATATTCGCTTGTAGTAATAAACAATTTTTTGGAACAACTGTTTTATTAGAAAATTAATTTTATGGGTCAACAACGTAAAGAGCAACAAACTATAACCGAAGATGATGTAATTGAGTATGTACTTAGCACTTTATTCAACAATTTGCATGTAAATGAATTACATCTTGAAAAAGATATTCTTGCCCCAACTAAGATTGTATTCAATGATAAACAATTGGAACACTTACGTGAACTTATCATTAGCACAAACTTTGTAAAAAACAGTGTAGGTTTTGGCAAAAATGGCTATATGTATCTTACCTCTACTGGCATTACACAATTAAAAATTCATGGCACTTATCGCAATTTTTTAAAAGCTACACATGGCGAACAGCATAATAATATTATTGGTCATTTTACAAACTATCAAGGCGATAGTTTAAATAATTCAGCACCAAACCATTCAGCAGATAATCATCAGCATGATGATATGGCACATTAACTATTTGCCTTTGCAAATGCAGTAGCAACATCACAAAAAACTTGTACACTTTCTATGGGCAATGCATTGTACATGCTAACCCTTATTCCTCCTACAGTTCTATACCCTTTTACACCAATAAATCCATGGCTAGTGCATTCTTGTAAAAACTTAGTTTGCAATTCTTCGTTTCTTATAAAAAAAACTGCATTCATTAAGCTTCTATCTTCTTTTGCTATTGGGCAATCAAACAAAGGCAGGCTATCAATAGTGTTATACAACAATGCTGCTTTTTGTTTTGCCCTATTTTCCATAACGGTCAGTCCACCTTCTTTTACAATCCATCTTAGTGTAAGCAATGCAACATATATTGCAAATACTGGTGGTGTGTTTAGCAAACTGTTGGCTTGTATGTGTTGGTTATAGTCTAAAATAGTAGGTATTTGCCTGTCAACTTTTCCTAAAATATCTTTTCTTACAACAACTAAATTTACACCAGCAGCACCCATATTTTTTTGAGCTCCAGCATATATAAGGGCAAATTTATTAAATGGCAAATTTCTACTAAAAATATCACTACTCATATCTGCAACAATAGGAACATTAGTTTCAGGAAAACTATGCCATTGTGTGCCTTCTACAGTGTTGTTGCTTGTAAGGTGCAAGTAACTAGCATTGCTAGGTGTATTAAATGTTTTATTTATATAAGTGTAGTTTTTGTTTTTACTACTAGCCACTACTTCAACCCCTCCAAAAAGTTTGGCTTCCTTTACAGCTTTACTGCCCCAAGTACCATCATCACAATAAGCTGCTAAACCATTGCTGGGCAACAAGTTCATAGGCACTTGCATAAATTGTGTAGTTGCCCCACCTTGCAAAAAAAGTACTTCATATTCATCACCAATTTGCATGAGTTGTTTTACCAAAGTTTTAGCTTCTTCAATTACATCTACAAACCATTTGGTTCTATGTCCAATTTCCAAAATACTTAATCCTGTATTATTAAAATTAAAAATTGCTTCGCTAGCTTGCTGTAAAACTTCTTGAGGCAAAATGCTGGGACCCGAATTAAAATTGTGCAACTTATTCATGCCCCAAATAAAAAACAAATTGTACAACTTTTTTAAAAGTTTTAGCCGTTTTTACAACTTATTATTAAATCTGCATTACTTTCTATCCATTATTAAAGCCATTAGCGTAAAAAATCACCACAAATACTTGTGCTACTTATCTTTACAAAAAATAAAACACATGAAGAAAATTTTGCTACTAGCAACAGCTTTTTTAAGCATTTCCACTTTTGCCCAACAAGCAAGTGAGGCAAAAGCCGAAGAAGCATGGAAAAAACAATATCGTGCATTTGCAACTAAAGAAAACAATTTAGAACATACTAAATTACAAGCAAGTTTTGATTACGATAAAAGTCAATTATTAGGTAAAGTTTGGCTTACCTTAAAACCACATTTTTACGCCACTAACACCCTTAGATTAGATGCTAAAGGAATGGATATCAACGAAGTAGCTATTGTAAAAAATGGAAAAAACAACCCACTTAGTTATACTTATGATGATGGATTAAATTTAAACATCAACTTAGACAAAACATACACCAACAACGAGAGCTATACTATTTACATAAATTATGTTGCTAAACCAGATGAGTTTAAAGCAGAAGGAAGTGCCGCAATTACCGATGCAAAAGGTTTGTACTTCATAAACCCAAAAGGGGAAGAAAAAGACAAGGCTACACAAATTTGGACACAAGGCGAAACCGAAGCTACAAGCGTTTGGGTACCTACTATTGATAGAACTAATCAAAAAAGCACACAAGAATTTTACTTAACTGTACCTAGTAAATATGTAACATTAAGTAATGGAAAATTGGTATCTCAAACAAAAAATACAAATGGTACACGTACAGATTATTGGAAAATGGATTTACCACACGCACCCTATTTGTTTTACATTGGTGTAGGTGATTATGCTATAGTAAAAGATACTTATAAAGGAAAAGAAGTAAGCTACTATGTAGAAAAAGAATATGAAAAAGTTGCAAGAAAAATTTTTGGAGGCACACCCGAAATGATGAAATTTTTTAGCGAAAAAGTAACTGGAGTAGAATATCCTTGGGTAAAGTATGCACAAATTACAGGGCAAGATTATGTGAGTGGAGCTATGGAAAATACAACTGCTACATTACATGGCTCTTCTGCTCAACAAAATGCAAGAGAACTACTTGATGGAAATAGTTGGGAAGGTACAGTAGCTCATGAATTATTTCATCAATGGTTTGGTGATTATGTAACTGCAGAAAGTTGGAGTAATCTTACAGTAAACGAAAGCTTTGCCGATTATAGTGAGTATTTGTGGGATGAATATAAGTATGGCCCAGATGCTGCTGGTGAAACTAATGATAACGCAATGAGAGCTTATTTAGGGAGCAAACGTGATGCTAAAAAAGATTTAGTACGTTTTTATTACAATGATAAAGAAGACATGTTTGATTTAGTAAGCTACCAAAAAGGTGGACGTATTTTAAATATGCTAAGAAATTATGTAGGCGATGATGCATTCTTTAAATCATTAAATCATTATTTAACCTCTAATAAATTTGGAACTGGTAGTGGTCATAAATTAAGATTAAGTTTTGAAGCCATTACTGGTAAAGATTTAAACTGGTTTTTTAATCAATGGTATTTCAATAGTGGACATCCAAATTTGGAGATTGAAAATAGCTATGATGCAACAGCAAAAAAAGTTATGCTTGTAGTAAAACAAACCCAAGAAGGCGATAAACTTTTTAAGCTACCCGTTAAAGTAGATGTTTATTCAGGAATTAATAAAGAAAGAAAAGAGTTTTGGGTAGAAAATAAAGTAGATACTTTTTATATAAATACTGCTTCAAAACCAGATTTAGTTCGTTTTGATGGCGATAATGTGTTGCTTGCCAATAAAAAAGAAACTAAAACTTTACAAGAATTTATAACACAATACTACAAAGCTGGTAAGTATTTAGACAGAAAAGAAGCCCTAGATTTTGCAGTTAAAAACAAAGCACAAATTGCAGGATTCGACCTTTTAAAAGCTGGCTTAAATGATAAATTTTATAGCTTAAGAATTAAGGCTTTAACAGGTTTACAAGACACCACTTTAGATGCTACTACTTTGCAAAAAGTAGAACAAATGGCAGAGCAAGATGCGTTTAGAACAGTACGTGCAAAAGCCATTGATGTTTTAGCTGCAAGCAAAAATGCACGTTACAAAGCATTGTACAACAAAGCTGTAAACGACAGCTCATATAGTGTTGCTGGTGCTGCACTAGATGCTTTAGCAAGCATAGATGAAAAAGCTGCAATTGCTGCTGCTGCAACGTTAAAAAAAGACATGAAAGGTCGTTTAAAAACTGCTGTAGAAACAGTTGAGGTTTTAACAAAAACCGATGCCGATTTTGAGCAAATGAGCAAAGACTATAATAAGCAAGGTTTGCAAGACAAATTTTTTGGATTTAAAACTTTTGCCTCATTTATTGGAAGACTAAAAGACATGAACAACTTTAAAAAAGGAGTAGATATTTTAGTTGCATTTAGAAACCAAGTAGCACCTTTTGGTCCTAATTTAAAAGACAATCTAAATAAAGTGTTAGAAGCACAAATTGCAAAAAAATTAGATGCTGGTGCAGATAAAGAAAAGTTAGATTATTTCACAGATAAAATAAAATAATTAAGTTGTTTAAAAACAATTTCATCAAAAAAGAGGCAATTTGCCTCTTTTTTGATGTTTACAAAAAGTTAAAGTAAACTTAACACTAAGTTTATTGTGGAGAGTCATTTAAAATTACTTTTGCTAAAACACAAAAACTACTTATGGATAATAATCCATTGAGAATTTTAATTGCCGACGACGAAAAAGATATTCTTGAAATACTAGAATTTAAACTGCAAAAAGAAGGCTACGAAGTATATACAGCAAACAATGGAAGAGAAGCCATAGAAATTGCAAAAAAAGTACAACCCCAACTACTCATACTCGATGTTATGATGCCATTTAAAACTGGAGTAGAGGTTTGTGAGCAATTACGAAAAGATATAAACTACAAGCATACACCTATTATTTTACTTACAGCACTTGGAGATGAATTGAGCCACATAAAAGGATTAGAAGCAGGTGCCGATGATTACATAACCAAACCAGTAAGTACAAAAATTTTAATTACACGTATACAAACGTTACTAAGAAGAGTAAGCGGTAGCAACGCAACTTCAAATCTAAAAACTTTAGAATTTGATAGTATAAAAATAGATCCCAATGCTTATGTAATTATTGTAAACAATCAAGAAATTATATTAGCCAAAAAAGAATTTGAATTACTTTACTTACTAGCAGCCACACCTGGCAAGGTATTTCTTAGAAACGAAATTTTAAACCAAGTGTGGGGTAGTGAAGTTATTGTAGGTGATAGAACTATTGATGTACATGTACGTAAAATTCGCCAAAAACTAAACCTCGATTGTATAGCAACTGTTAAAGGAGTTGGTTACAAATTTGTGTTATAGCATATAGCTACTTTAGTTTACTCCATTTTAAATATTCAATCTTCATTTGCTTCAAAAGCTTGATTTGAACTTAATTTTTTTGCTTTTTTTACAAGGTTGATGAATTCTTTTTTATATTCATCATTATCTTCTTTTAAAACATTGTTTGCAAGTTTTAAAATGTTTTCATAACTGCTATTGGCTTTGTATTTACTGTTTCTTAGCATTAACCCAAATTGGGCTACCGCTGCAGCAAATTGTATATTTCTATTGGTTTCTATACTTTTTAATGGTTTATATGCAACAGCTTCTTCCATTAATTGACTTGTTTCTTCGTTTGGCTTTTTATATCTAAACTTAATGTTCATTAATTCGTTAGAGTTGCTGAAAACTATTTTATTATTAACCTTTTGATATTTTAATGGATCTACTTTTATAGTATCTAATTCTTCGAAAGCTACATCTACTGGTATAATTTCGTATAATGCTGTAACTGTATGCCCACTTCCCAATTCACCAGCATCTTTTTTATCATCATTAAAATCTTCCTTGGCTAACATCCTATTTTCATAACCAATTAATCTATACCCTTTTACAATTGAAGGATTAAATTCTATTTGTAATTTTACATCTTTTGCTATTGTAAATAAGGTTGCTCCAAACTCGTTTACTAAAACCTTTTTTGCCTCATTAATATTGTCGATATAAGCATGATTTCCATTGCCTTTGTTGGCTAGTTTTTGCATTTTTGCGTCTTGGTAATTACCCATACCATAGCCCAAAATGCTAAGATATACTCCAAGTTTTCTTTTTTCTTCTATTAATCTAACTAAGGCATCATCACTACTTATTCCTACATTAAAATCTCCATCTGTACAAAGAATAACTCTATTATTACCATTTTCTATTAAATTATCTAGGTTGGTTTTATACGCTAACTCTATTCCTTGCCCTCCAGCAGTGCTTCCACCAGCTTCTAGTTTAGAAAGTGCATCAATTATTTTCTGTTTTTCAGTGCCTTTGGTTGATGGCAAAACTAAACCAGCGTTACCGGCATAAACTACTATTGAAACTTTATCTTGCTCTCTTAATTGGTTGGTTAGCAGTTTTAAAGATTCAATTACTAAGGGCAACTTATTATCATCACTCATACTACCACTTACATCAATTAAAAAGGTAAGATTGCTGGCTGGCAATTTTTCATAATCAATTTTTTTACCTTGCAATCCTATCAAGGCTAATGAGTGTTTATTGTTCCAAGGACAAGCTGCCTGAGCCGTATTTATACTAAACGGTTGATTGTTTTTTGGTTGTGGATATTCATATTTAAAGTAGTTTATCATTTCTTCTATACGCACAGCACCAGCTTCTGGCAAGTTTCCATCGTTTAAAATTCTTCGAATATTGCTATATGAGGCAGCATCTACATCTATCGAAAAGGTGGACAATGGATTATCACTCACTTTTAAAAAACTGTTTTCTGTAATTTCATCATATCCTTCTCTATCAAAATTTAAGGAATCATAAATCCCTTTATTATTTCTATAAGTATCGCCACCATCATTTTTAATTGATGGTAAATTGGTTTGTGAATTACCATTTGCAATTTGGATTCCTGCAGCTTTGCCTTGTAATTGCTGATTATAAAAAGTTGGAGTATATGATTGAAGTTTCACACTAACAGCAGAACCTGTGTAACTCCTTTTCTTTTTTGAATTTGAATATCCCACTACTACAACTTCATCCAGCTTGGATGTATCTGCTGATAGACTAACACTTACAAAATTTTGGTTATTTATTACAACTTCTTTTACGTTAAAACCCACACTAGTAAACTGTAGAACTGGCTGTGCAATTTTATTTGGAATTCTTATTTCAAACATTCCATTTTTATCTGTAGATGTAAATATTTTAAAACCCTTTAATTGAATTTTAACGCCAGTAATTGGCTTTCCTAATTCATCCAACACTTTTCCTTTTATAATTTTCAACTGAAAAGCATTTGTAAACGATAAAGCAATAATTACTAGGCTTAATAAAAATAATTTTTTCATGATACTAAAATTTTAGTTTTAAGAAATTCAGAAACTTTTAGTATCGATGTTGGTTTTTTTGTAATTACATAAAATGAAGTGAAGTTTTTTGCATTTAACTTTTATCACAAAATCAAATACAAAAAATAATTTTATTCTAAGCTTTATAGAAACTAAAAAAGCCTCACCCAAAAGTGAAGCTTCTCAAATATTTTAGACGCTAAAGATTATTTACTTTCTAAGAAATCTTTTACCTTGTCTTTATGAATAATTTGCTCTTTAAAAGTATAAGCTCCAGTTTTTGGGCTACGTACACTTTTAATAACTTTTGTCCAGTTTTTAGCTTCAGCAGAAGCCTTAAGGTCTTTTACTTTCGCATTTTTTGAAGCTGCCTTTGCCATTGTATTTTAATTTGAAAATTTGAAAATTTGAAAATTTGAAAATCCAATTTTATGCAATCGAACCATCAAATCAACAATTGAATTGTGGAAATTATTTAATTTCTTTGTGAACGGTTACTTTCTTTAAAATTGGGTTGAATTTTTTCAACTCTAATCTTTCAGGAGTATTTTTTTTGTTTTTTACAGTAATGTAACGGCTTGTACCAGGTTTGCCAGAAGCTTTATGTTCTGTACACTCCATAATTACCTGTACTCTATTTTCTTTCTTTGCCATTTGTAATTATT
>JBMLOQ010000030.1:0-28463 GCA_049242885.1 Chitinophagaceae bacterium | reverse complement strand
GGTGTAAAAAACTATTTTACAAGTATTGATGCAATGTTTTCTATACCAGTGCAGTCAATCTTCAAAACAAAAAAATAAAAATCATGAAAACCATATTTTCTAAAAGCCTAATTGCTGCAAGTGCCATTATTACTATTGTTGCTATTGCTTGTGTAAAAGATACAGGCACGCAAACATTTAAAGTTTTTACCCCCATTACTGCGAGCATGGCAAGCTTAAGAGCAAGTATTAAAAGCGAAGCAGCAATGCCAATTAAAGACGCTGGTAAAATGTTTATTCTAGGAAACTTTGTTTTTGTAAACGAAAAAAACAAAGGCATACATGTAATAGATAATACCAACCCAGCTTCTCCAATAAACAAGAGCTTTATAAACATTCCTGGCAATTTTGATGTAGCAGTAAAAGGAAGTACTTTATATGCCGATTGCTATAACGATGTTGTAAGTATTGATATAAGTAACCCCAATAATATTGCAATTACTAGTGTTACCGAAGATGTATTTAAAGACAAACGTTTTTTATTTGGAAGAACACTACCAGTAGGTACAGCTCTAATTGGTTGGGAAAGCAAAGACACAATAGTTGATATTGAAGTACAACCTGGAATGGGAATTTGGACCAAAAACGAATCTGGATTAATAGCCTCATCATCATGGTTTGTGGGTTTAGGAGGTGTATTAATGGCATCGTCTTCCTCTGGTGCTGCAACTCCTGTAAATGGTATAGCAGGTAGCAATAGCAGATTCGCCATTCAAAACAACTATATGTATTGTGTAACCAAAAGTGAATTGCACATTTTCAACATAAGTAATGCTAGCAATCCATCTACAACCAACATAAAAAATATTGGCTGGGAAATTGAAACCATTTATCCTTTTAAAGACAAGTTATTTATAGGTGCTAGAACTGGCATGAGTATTTACGATGTAAGCAGCCCCACTAATCCAACTTATGTAAGTGGATTTTCTCATGCCCGTTTATGTGATCCAGTAATTGCCGATGATACACATGCCTATCTTACACTACATGCTAGCGAAAATATTTGTGCTGGCACTCAAAACGAATTGAATGTTTTAGATATTACCAATATTACTAATCCAACCTTGCTAACACGAGTAAACCTTACCAAACCACAAGGATTAAGCAAACACAACAATGTGTTAATGGTTTGTGATGATAATAGCGGCGTAAGGGTTTTTAATGTATCTAATCCTTCTAGCCCTCAATTAATCACTACCATTCCTTTAAAAGCTGCTTATGAAGTAATTTTGGTAAATGGCATTGCTTTAGTAACTGCAAAAGATGGATTGTATCAATATAATTACACCAACATAAATAATATTCAACCACTTGGTAAAGTAAGTTTTGTAAACTAGTATTTTAAAGTGTATTAAAAGTTAGCAAAGGTTAACAAGTAAATAAAATTATAATGTTCAAAAAAATAATATATACCTCAACGCTTTGTTTTGCAACTTTTACAATTGCATTTGCACAAAAAAAAGAAAAATATCAATTTACAAGTATTACAACTATTGGTATGGTTGCTGGTGCAAACCAACAAATTTTTACCATGCAATCGTTTAATGGGGTAAGTAAAAACTTATGGGTACATGGGCTGGGCTTTGCTTTTGATAATTATGGAAGCAATAGCTCGCCCATTTTTTTAGGCAGTAGAAGGTATTTGAGTAAATCTAAAAAAACATTTTTGTATGCAGATGCTGGGGTAAATATTCCATGGCGTACAAGCAATTTTCCTAAGCCAACACAACCTAATGGTGATGGTTTTAACTTAAAAATTAAACCTTATGCCGAGTTTGGAATTGGCATTACAGCACCTATAAACCAACAAACAAAATTTATTGCACAGCTTGGGTATAGTTACAAAGGTTTTGGCTATACCGAAAAAAACAGTTGGTTTTGGATTGGTCCGGCACCTACTACTCAAAAAGAAATTGAATACGATTTTGTTTATAGAAGAGTTGCCTTGAGATTGGGTATTGTTTTTTAGTTTGTATATCCACTTTTAAAAATCTATACAAAATCTACATCTACCACAATACTACTTGCTTTGTAATTTGGATGGCTTTTTATAATTACAATTTGTTGCTCAATCAACATTTTAGTTTGCTGTAGTAGCTTAGCATCTTTTGGAAGTTTTAATAAAATATCCCACAAAAACTGGTTTCTTATTCTATCTACAGGAGGTTGTGCTGGCCCCTGTAAATAAGGTTTTAGCAATTGCTCTAAACCTTTGTACATAATGTGTGCAGCAGCTTCGGCTATTTGATTTATTTTGTGTTTTATGGTTATGTTTATTACTCTTGTAAAAGGTGGATATTTATATGCTTTTCTGCTTTCTAACTCAAAAGCAAACATTTTTTTATAATCATGCGTTTGTACAAAATGCAATACAGGATGATGCAAATTACTTACTTGCACTAATACTTTTGCATCGCCACTTGTACGCCCTGCTCGTCCACTTACTTGTTCCATTAACTGAAAAGCTCGTTCGTTTACCCTAAAATCTGTAAAATTTAAAATGCCATCGGCATCTACAATACCTACTAAATTTACATGTTCAAAATCAAGCCCTTTAACTACCATTTGGGTGCCTACAAGCACATCAATTCTATGTTGTTCAAACAATTTTATTAGTGTATCATGGTCGTTTTTCCCTTTTACAGTATCCCAATCCATTCTTGCAACTTTTGCATTTGGCAAACTCTCGGCAACTAACTCTTCTAACTTTTCGGTTCCAAAATTTTTATACTTAAACTGATGACTACCACAAGCTGCACAAGTTTGTATTACAGGGTAAGTGCTGCTGCAATAATGGCAACTTAATTTGTTTTTTGCTTTATGAAAAGTAAGTGTTACATCGCACTGGTTGCATTGAGGTATCCATCCACAGGCTTGGCATTGTATGTAAGGCGAGTAGCCCCTTCTATTTTGAAATAAAATTGCTTGCTTATTATTTGCCAAAGTTTGTTGTAAACTTTCTATAAGTTGTGGTGAAAGTGCAATTTTAGATTTGTCTTTGTTGGGAATTTGCTTCAAGTCAATTAACTCGATAGTTGGCAAAACAGCATTGCTATGTCGCTGCATTAACTCTACCAAACCATATTTGCCTTGAGTACAATTATAATAAGTTTCAATACTTGGGGTTGCACTGCCTAAAAGCACTTTTGCTTTGCATGCATTAGCATAATAAATTGCTGCATCACGTGCATGATAACGTGGAGCTGGGTCTTGTTGTTTATAACTTGCATCATGCTCTTCATCAACTACAATAAGTTTTAAATTCTTGTATGGCAAAAAAATAGCACTTCTTGCACCCAAAACAATTTTAAGGTCGCCAGTTTTTACTTTGTTCCAAATTTCTACTCTTTCGTTTGGATTAAATTTTGAATGGTAAATAGCAATGTATCCTCCAAAGTGTTTTTGCAACCTACGAATTATTTGTGTAGTTAAGGCAATTTCTGGCAATAAAAACAATGCCTGATTGCCTTGTTCTATTACTTCTTGAATTAACTTAATGTACACATGGGTTTTGCCACTTGCAGTTATTCCATGCAATAAACAAACATCTTTGGTTTCAAAAATTTGCTTAATGTTTTTTAAAGCAACCTCTTGCGATGCATTTAATGCAAAATCAATATCTATGTTTTTAGCTAAAGGTGAAATTCTATCAATATTTCTTTTTTCGGCTTGCAAAATTTGCTTGTCTATCAAAGATTTTAGCTGTGCCGCAGTTGCATTAGTTTTTTTAAGTAACGCTGTTTGAGTAACTTCTCCTTCGGTTTTTATAAGATGCAAATAACCCAATAGCAATTCCATTTGCTTTGGTGCTTTCCCAAAATTATTTAGTAATTCACTCAAAGAATCTTCATTGTCGAAATTTTTATTTAAATGAATATAGGTGTCGGTTTTTGCTTTAAATTTTTCTTTTAATTCTTCCCATAAATAACAAACTTTTTTGTCGAGCAATTTTTTAATTACTGGATATACATGAGTAGCATCTAGTAATTGTTGCACTTCGCTCATTTTAAGTTCCTTCTTAATTTCTAAGGCTTGGGCAACTAAATATTCGTTGTCGCTAAATAGGCTCCCATCGTTTAAATCAAAAGGATTATCATCATTCCAAATTAAAATACTTTCGCTACTAAGTTTAAGATTTGCAGGCATAGCAGCTTGCATTACCTCCCCTTCGCTACACATATAGTAGTTTGCCAACCATTGCCAAAAAGCCAACTGGTTAGGATATAAAGTAGGCTCGTCATCCAACACATTTAAAATATCTTTGGGCTCAAATGCTTCTGGTTTTTTGTTGGTTAAATTTTTTACAATTCCAGCATATTTTTTGTTTCTAAGCTGCACTTCTACCCTTTGTCCAACTTGTATTTTAGAATGCCATTGCTCAGGAATACTCCAAGTATAAGTTGTTGGCAAATACAATGGAATGATGACTGTGGCATATAAATTATTATTGGTGGCAAATAATATGTTTTGTGAAGTAGCCATGTTTAGCAACGAAGATAAGTGTTGATGAATTTTGGTTTAGAAAAAGCTGTTATCTTACTTATTATCTAAGTTAAAAAACAATACAGTATAAAGGTTTTGTAGGTTATTCATTTAAAATCTCAAAAAGTTTATCAATTTCTTGAAAACTATTATAGCTGTGCAAAATTATTCTTAGTCTTTCTGTGCCTTTTGGAACAGTTGGGTAAACAATAGCCCTTGCATCAATATCATTACTTTGCAATTTGTGGGCAATTTCTTTTACTTTAGTATTGTTTGGAATGATGATAGCTTGTATTGGTGTATTTGAAGGAATAGTTGTATAGCTAATTTTCTGTTGATGAAAATATTGAATTAGTTTGAGGATGTTTTCTCTTTCATTTTTTAAGAAGGGAAAAATACTGTAACTAGCTGCAATGGCTGCAACACTACTTGGAGGCAAAGCTGTACTATAAATAAAGCTTCTGCTAAAATTTATACAATAATTTATTAAAGTAGTTGAGCCTACAATTAAAGCTCCATGAACTCCACAAGCTTTTCCATAAGTGTAAACTCGAGCAAATATTTGCTGGTGCAAGTTTAAATGTTGTGCCAATCCTTCGCCACTATTGCCAATTACACCAATTGCATGAGCTTCGTCTACAATTACATGTGCATTGTATTTTTTAGCAAGTTCTACAATTTCATTTAATGGGGCAATGTCGCCATCCATACTAAAAACAGTTTCCGTAACTATAAAAATTGTACCAATTGATTTTTCTAATTTTTTTTGTAAGTCATCAATATTGTTATGTTCAAAAGAATAGGCAGTTGCAAACGATAATCTAATACCATCTCTTATACTTGCATGGCACAAATAATCGTACAAAATTGTATCTCCTTTTTGAGGCACACAACTTAGCAAGCCAACGTTAGCATCATACCCACTGTTAAATATCAAGGCAGCTTCTGCCTTATGAAATTGAGCTAGTTTTTTTTCCAAATTTTGTGTAGCTACTTCATTTCCTGCAAGTAATCTGCTACCTCTACTCCCATGGTTAAGTTTACTATCAACTTTAATTAATTTATTTTTTACAATACCCAAATAATCATTACTACAAAAGTCTGTTGAATAGTTGTGTGTATGCAATGCACGTAAAGCATTTTGGCTTAATCTTTCGTTTAATTTTTTCAGTAAAAATTCATCGCTATAGCTCATACAAGATAAATTATTTATTTAAAATAGTTTATTACTTGTTGCATAAACAAACCAAAAGCATTTGCACCGGTAAACAAATAAATTATAATAGCTGTAAACAAAACTCCATAAATAGCACCCCATAAGTGAGCTGAATGGTTGATATAGCTGTTGCCTTTTTTTGCCAAATATGCCGTTATTCCTAAATACACAAATCCAAAAATAAAAGCAGGAAAATAAATACCTGGTATAAACAATAAGCCTACACCTTGTAGAGGAGAAATAAAAATACTGGCAAATACTACTGCACTTACAGCACCACTAGCACCTAAGCTTCTATAACTATAATTATGCTTTTGCTTTATATAAGTTGGTATCAAACAAAAAAACAAACTGCTTACATATAATAATAGAAACACAAATTTTCCTTTTTGCAAAAAAAGTTCTTGATTAAAAAAATCTTCAACCATATTACCAAACATGTACAACGAAATCATGTTAAAAGCCAAATGCATTTCATCAGCATGTATAAAACCACAAGTAATAAACCTATACCATTGATTGTTGTAAGTAATAGCAGTTGGATTAAAAATACAATCTTCCTGTATTTTAAAATTTTGTAATGCTAATATGCTAATTGCAACTGTTGCAATAATGATGATTGTAGTAATCATTAGTATTTATTGATGATGATATTTTTCGTTTCGTAAAATACTGCAAGCTCTATATACTTGCTCTGCCAACATAAAACGTACAAGCATATGTGGAAAAACAAGGTTAGATAAGCTCCAGGTAAAATTAGCTCTTTGTATAATAGTTTCATCTACACCAAAAGCTCCACCAATTAAAAAAACCAACTGCTTACAACTTTCGTTGGCTCTTTGTTGAATAATATTTGCAAGCTGTGGAGACGAAATATTTTTGCCTTTTTCATCTAACAAAACTAAATAATCCTCTTTTTGTAAAGCATTTGCAATTTGCAAAGCTTCGGCTTTTTTAAGAGCAGTTTCGTTTAAAGAAGCAGCATTTTTAACTGTAGGAATAATAAGCCATTGAACTGTAAAATATTTACTAATACGTTGTGTAAACTCGTGTATACCTTCTTTTACAATTGCATCGTGTGGTTTGCCTACAGAAGCCAAAATTATTTTCATTTATCCAAAAAATAGTAAGCAAATATCTATTTTCTAAAGGTACAATGAATTATTAAAGGCGGTATTTGGTTTTACAACTTTAAAATAAGATTGCAAGAGGCACTATAATCTTTTATTTATGTGCCCATTTTGGTAATTTCTGTTAAAAAATGGGGCGTTTAATATTTAAAACAAAAACGTGCCAAAAGGCACGTTTTAAACAATCAATAAACTATAATTATAAACCCTAGCTTTTTATTAAAATCTACAAATAATATCCATTAGCTTCAATTAAAGTTGCAGCTATTCTTCTTCGTGCATCTTTGGTATTAAATGGTTCTACTTTAGTAAATCTTTTTAAACCAATATGCATCATTCTTAATTCATCACCATCGGCAAAACTGTTTAATGCATCTTTACCTGCTTTATTTATTGCATCTGCAGCATCGTACATAAAAGTTCTCATCATATCTAATTGCACTGAGGTTGCAGCTTCTCCATTTTTTTCTACTAACTTCATACAACGTAGCAATGCACTTTCTGCATGATACGTAACAATACTCATATCGGCAATATTCATTAATATTTCTTGCTCTTTGTCTAACTGCATCATTAATTTTTGAACAGCAGCACCTGCTACCATTAAAATGGCTTTTTTAAAGTTTGCAATTGTTTTAATTTCTTTAGCAAAATAGCCTTCCTCTTCACTACCAAAATCTGGTATACTCATCAATTCTTTTTGAACGTTCATGGCAGGCGTCATTAAATCTAACTTTCCTTTCATGGCACGTTTTAACACCATATCAACAGTAAGTAGTCTATTAATTTCGTTGGTGCCTTCATAAATTCTATTAATACGGCTGTCTCTATAAGCTTTGCTTATCATGTACTCATCGCTAAAACCATTGCCTCCGTGCACTTGTACACCTTCGTCAACAACAAAATCCAACACTTCGCTACCAAAAACTTTTAGCATAGCACATTCTATAGCATATTCTTCGGCTGCTCCTAAAAGTGCTTGTGCAAATGGCATTCCAGTAGCCAAAAGCTCTTGCTCTTTAGCATCAATCCATTGGCTTGTTCTATATAAGGCACTTTCACAAACCCACATACGAATAGCCATTTCAGCTAACTTATGTTTTATAGCTCCAAATTTTGAAATTGGCAACTTAAATTGCTCTCTTGTATTGGCGTATTGAATACTTACTGTAGCACTTTGCTTTGCACCACCTAGTGTTGCAGCACACAATTTTAAACGACCAATATTTAAGATGTTAAAGGCAATGATGTGTCCTTTTCCTTTTTCGCCCAATAAGTTTTCTACTGGTACTTTACAATCTTGAAAATAAAGTTGAACAGTGCTAGAACCTTTGATGCCCATTTTATGTTCTTCTGGGCCTTGTGTAAAACCTTCCATACCACGTTCTACAATAAAACCTGTAAAGTCTTTACCATCAATTTTGGCAAAAACAGTAAAAACATCTGCAAATCCACCATTGGTTATCCAACATTTTTGACCATTTAAAATATAATATTTACCATCGTCGCTAAGCTTAGCTGTGGTTTTAGCACTTAAAGCATCGCTACCACTGTTTGGCTCTGTAAGACCATAAGCACCAGTCCACTCTCCACTTGCTAGCTTTGGTATGAACTTATTTTTTTGTTCTTCAGTACCAAAATAAAGAATAGGTAAAGTGCCAATACCTGTATGTGCTGCAACAGCAACACTAAAGCTATGGCCAGCTCCTAATCCTTCATTTACAATTGTACTAGTTATAAAATCTTTTCCTAATCCACCATATTGTTCTGGAAAAGCAGTTGAAAGTAAACCTTGTTCTCCTGCTTTTTTCATTAATCCTTGAACTAAACCAGCTTCTTGCTTGTCAATACGCTCAACATTTGGATAAATTTCAGCATCTAAAAATTGCTTACACATATCCATTACCATTTTTTGTTCTTCATCAAAATCTTCAGGGATAAATGTTTCTAAAGCATTAGAATCTTTAATGATAAATTCTCCACCTTTTAAAGCAGTGCCAGTAGCTGCAGTGGCAGAATGTTGAAATGTTGGCAAGAATTGTAAACGCATGATTATTTATTATTTGTAGATTGATGATTTATTGATAGAAGTAAAACATTTTCCATATTTACTAATTTTCTCATTTGCTAATTAATTTGCCAAATTATCATACACCCTTTGCAATACAGTTTTTACTGTGTCAATTTCAATTTTGCTAATGTTTACTAACGCTTCGTCCATTGTTGTATTTGCAATATCAATGGTTTGCTGTTGTAAATGTTTACCTTGGCTAGTAAGGCATACCAAGTTTATTCTTCTATCGGTGGCACTTGGCTTTCGCTCTACTAAGCTTTGCTTTTCTAAATTATCTATCAACCTAGTAATACTTGCTTTATCTCTAAACGATTTATCACAAAGTTGTTGTTGGCTTTGCGTATCTTCTTTCCATAAATGATATAAAATACTCCACTGCTCTACAGTAATATCTAAACCAGCTTCTCTAAAGTTTTTTTGTAGCCTACGGCTAATGGCATTTGCAGCCACCGAATTTAGAACACTGTATAACTCTCCTCTTTTAAAATGGTTGTTAGGCATATAGTTGTTTATGCAACTATTTACAAAGTTGGGGTATTTTATGGTATTGCCAAAAGTTTTAGAAAAATTTTACACTTTCTCTCGTTTTAATTGCTTTAAGATTATTTTTTTAGGAGGAAATACATAAAATAAGGTTCTTTAAATCTTTCAACTTGCAAAAGTTCTGTTATAATTTTTGTTTTTTAATAGCTATTTCAAAAAGTTTTAAGTCAATTCGTTTACTTTGCCACCTTTGTAAGATTTATAACAAACAATGAAAAAATTTTTATTAGTAGTATGTTCCATTTGCTTGGTGTACACAGCACAAGCTCAATTCTGGAAAAAGAAATCTAAAGACTCTACTGCTGTTGCAAAAAAAGTAGAAGTTAAAAAGCTAGAAACAAAGGATTTGCCTCAGAAAAAGGTAGACCCCAAAAAAATGGCAAACCGTGTTGCCGACCATTTTATGATTCAATATGGTGGTGATAATTGGATTAATAGACCAGATAGTGTGAAACTTGGTGGTGGTTTTAGCAGACACTTTAACTTTTACATTATGACAGATAAGCCATTTAAAACTAACCCAAAGTTTAGTGTAGGGTATGGTATAGGCATTGGTTCTAGCAATATGTTTTTCGACAAAACTTACGTAAATGTAAAAGCAACTGCCAATAGATTGCCTTTTACAAATGTTGCCAATACTAATCATTTCGAGAAGTTTAAAGTAACTACAATTTATTTAGAAGCTCCAATAGAACTAAGATATACATTAAACCCCGAAGAGCCAGCTAGCTCTTGGCGTTTTGCATTAGGAGCCAAAGTGGGTACAATTTTAAGTACTTACTCTAAAGGTAAAAACCTAGTAACACCAACTGGTGCAAGCGTTTTTGGCCCATCGTTTATACAAAAAGAAAGCAATAATCGATTTTTTGCTTCACAACGTTTAAGTGTAAGCTCTAGGATTAGCTATGGTATTTTTGGAGTGCATGGGTCGTTTGATGTTTCCCCTGTTTTAAAAGATGGTTTAGGGCCGCAAATGAATAGATATTCAATTGGTGTGGTACTTAGTGGATTATAGTAAAAATTTAATAATTAAAGAGCCGATTCTTTTAGTAGAGAATCGGCTTTTTTTATAGCTTTGATTTTGAAAAAAGAGTAATATGAATTTAAATTTTTTATCGCCCAGAACAAGAGTTTACTTAAGAAAACTCTTACAATACTTTTTACAAGGTTTAATTGTATTGGCCCCAATTGCTATTACTGCCAGTGCTATTATTGGATTATTTAATTGGATAGATGGGCTTATTCCTAATATTTTGCATTCGGTTTTTCCTTCATGGATAAAAGCTGATGCTGCTGGGAATGTTGAGAAAATACCTGGTGTTGGATTTATTATAATTGTGTTGTTTGTTTTACTAGTGGGTTGGTTGTCGAGTATTTTTGTAATTGGCAAATTAGTAGAGTTGCTTGATAAGGTACTAGAGAAAACACCTGGAATAAAGTTTATTTACTCATCTGTTAAAGATTTTTTTGAAGCTTTTGCTGGTGACAAAAAAAAGTTTGATAAACCTATTTTAGTAAACCTTAATGGTCCAGATGTTTGGCGTATTGCATTTATAACTTCAGAATCTGCTACACAATTTGGAATGGATGATTATGTTGTGGTTTATTGCCCACATAGCTATAATATTAGTGGCAATTTGTTTATAGTAGGTAAAGATAAAATAAGAAAATTGCCAGATGAAATTTCAGCTTCGGATGCTATGAAATTTGCAGTAAGTGCAGGTGTAGTGCAGGTTGATGATTAAAATGCTATTTGCATTTGAAGTTTATTGTTTACAGTTTTTGCCCCTTCTAAAGCTAATAATTTTTGTTTTGTTGGTAATCCTCCTGCATACCCAACTAGACCACCATCTGTACCAATAATTCTATGACAAGGTACAATTATTGATATAGCGTTAGCTCCATTTGCAGTAGCTACAGCCCTAATTGCTTCTTTGTTTTCTAACTTAATGGCTTGTTGCAAATAAGTACTTGTGGTACCATAATCTATATTTAAAAGTGCATTCCAAACCTTTACTTGAAACGGCGAACCAACTAAGTTTAATGGAATACTAAAAACTTTAAGCTGTTTATTAAAATAAGCTTGCAGTTGTTGTATAGTTTCTTCAATAACCACGTCGCTTTCTTCAATAAAATCAGCTTGCAACAGTTTACAAATTCTTTGGTCAATTGCAGTTCGCATTTTTCTGTATTGCCAATCGCACAATACCAACTTTTTCTCAAAAGCACCAATAACTAAACTCCCAAATGGAGATTGATAGTATTGAATTTTTATATTTTTACCCATAATGATGCTTATCGCATTAAATACATTTTGCCATAGCCTCCTTTAAAATATTGATCTGTGCTTACATCAAAGCCATTACTATCTGTGAGTGTATACTTTTCTAATGCTTTACCATCATTGCTTGTAATTACTCTATATAAATACACCCCATTGGCTAATTTTTGACCATAATTATCTGTTCCATCCCATTTGTAATCTGTGATATTTCTACCTACATGTATATTTCCTAACTCTTGCTTATTTATTTCTTTTACTACTTTACCTGTAACTGTTAAGATTTGAATTCTCAACATGCTTGGCACTTTGCTACCTGTAAGTGTAAAAACAAATGCTGTAGAACTTGTAAATGGATTTGGATAGTTAAACAAATTGCTAATCATAGGCTTATTGTTTACTACAAAACTTATACGATATTGCACAAAAGCTGTTGGATTATTGCTTCTATCTTTTCCTATTACAAATAACTCATAAGTACCGTCATTAAATAAATTTGGATTAAACTCTATGGTAGCTACATTATTTCCTCCTACCAAATTAGCATTTATAAAACGCAAAGTATCTGTTCCGTAATTAAACTTTTTAATGCTTCCGTCGGGCATTTTTAGTTGTAACGAAAGCAAGGAAGTATCGTTTAGAGCTAAAAACTTAGATTCATCTCTTAACTGAATTCTAATGGCTGGTTTGCTGCTTACAATATCGCCATTTAAAATTCTTACGCCATCGAATGTTACATCAACCATTGGGTTTTTGTCATCGGGTCTTACAAAAAAGTTTTTAAAAGCAAAATTGTTAAACTGGTGCAATTCCTGTGGGTTATTAACTTGATTTACATACAAGTTTAAGCCGTTTAAACCACTTAGGTTTTGAGTGTTTATTGTTGTTCTTACTACTGCGGTATCCCCTGCAATTATTGGTTTTAGCTTTCGTATTTGTACAGGTTGTACAATGTTGTTTTTATCAATTACATTAAATGCTACTTGCAAACTATCTGTAAAATTTACATCACTGGCGTTTTTAAAAGCCAATGAAAAATTTATAGGTTCTCCAACTTCTACAGTATCCTTAAATGTATACCTAATATTTGGAGCAGCTGCAGCATCGGGCAAGCCATCTGCGTTTAAACGCCACCAACGCAAATGGTAAGGTGTTAAATTAGCTGTATCGGTTGTTTGCATTACCATTTGCAAATAAGGATATGTACCTGTACTAATTGTGCTTATATCATTGCTTAGTTGTGTGTCGTTGTAAGTAAATAAAGTATCAACCGAATTATCTGTTTTTATGCCCATTAGTTTTACAACAGCGTGGTCTTGTGCATTTGTTTTTCGGGCATTCCATTGCATATTATGCCATTTGCTAGCTGGGCCAAATTTTGGCGATACAATGTACCCATTATTAGGAATGGTATTTACATTTACTCTAAAAACTATAAAGTCATTAAAACTGTTACTAAATCTAAACTGAGGGGTGAAACTTGGGTCGTTTTTCTTGTATATAAATACAAAACATCTTAGTCTGTTAAACGAATCAATATCAGCAAATCCTGCATTTTTAAGTTTGTGATAAATGCTATTGCCTGCACCAAAAATATTTTCATCTGCCTTCCACTCATTTGCAAGTGTATAACCTAGAGATTCTAAAATAATTGATCTTACAACTACATATTCGCCATCTTTTACTTGATTGTCTAAAAAGTCCATTGCTGCTTTTCTATCTGTGCTATTACTAGTTGCAAATGCAAAATCACTTTCTCTGCCTCCTTGGTTGCATGCTTGAGTACTCATACTACCAAATTGTGCAGGTCCTGCAACACCAAAACCTTGATTGAATTTTGCTTTTAAAGTGGATGGATTAAATACATTTATAGTAAGATTAGATGGCCTAAAGCAAATACCCTTAATGTCTGGATTTATAGCATCATTTAAGGCAACACTATAAGGTTCATCTACATTACCACCATAAGGCCAAACAGCGTTTCTTAAGGTTAGTGATTGGGTAATTGGTTTGAAAGGGTAATTTCGCACCAAACTATCCGCCATCATATTAAAAAATGTACCATTTGTAATTTGATGAAAGTGTGATTGATTAAAACCACCTCGTGTTGCATTTTGTAAAAACACAAAGCTGCTTGTAAACCATCTGTTATTGCCTGTTGTAGCAACTGGTGCAACACGCCAATAATAAACAGTACTATCTGTAAAGTTTAAAATAGGATCAAACTCAATAAGACCTCCAGTGCTTGTTGTTGTTCTTGTAGCCTTTATTGGTGAGTTAAATAGTGCAGTAGTATCTATTTCCATAGCATACGTTTTAGTAACGTCTAAAGCATTAGCTGTAGATGCCGAAAGCTTAATATTTCGCTTATTAACTATGCTATAGTTTACAGGAAAAATAG
The DNA here is from genome assembly GCA_049242885.1 of Chitinophagaceae bacterium. Classification (GTDB taxonomy): domain Bacteria; phylum Bacteroidota; class Bacteroidia; order Chitinophagales; family Chitinophagaceae; genus CAIVPM01. The sequence continues at coordinate 14,297 of JBMLOQ010000030.1, read as the reverse complement.
GTCTTAACTCGTCTTCAAATATTACAAAGTTTTTGGTAACTGTATTGTTTGATTCGCTTAATTCATCGTACAAGTTATCGCTATCTATTGTAATTGAAATACTATTGTTTCCTTTGTCTCTAAGTGCTACAATAGGAATAAGCAAAGTAGTATCTTTTTTATAATGAACAGACTTTATATTAGCGTTTATAATATCTGTAAAACTGCCATCAGGGTATGTTCTTCTTACCCTTAACCTTACACTATCACCAGTTGCTTTGCCAATGTTGTGAATAGTTGCTTTAACAGTAAAATTATTATCGGCTACTGATATAAAATTTGGTGTTACTGATACTTGTGGATCTTCTATTACAAAATCAGATTTTGCATGTGTATATATTTTTATTGCAGGATCTCCATGCAAAATAAATTGCTCGGCATGTGTTCTTCCAAAATAATCATTTAGCGTTGCACTAGTAAGCAATTGTGATTTACCATCACGCATATTTATGCCAATACTTTTACCATAACCCGATTCTGTAATTGACTTATAAAATCCAGTTGAGTAAAAATCTAAATAACTTGTAAGCCCAAAATGAGAAGAAGCTATAAATGCTATGGCTCCTCGTTGTTTTGCAAATACAAACTTCTCGGCAAGACTAGTTTTGTTTGAAAATCGGATAGCATCAAAATCAAAAAAGTTACCTGCACTACATCCGTTTACTAAAAAAGTGGGGTACTTTCCTTGATTATTATAATCGTTGGGGTCGTTTAAATTGTAGCTTAAACCACTAGCTGCAGAGTGTCCAAAATAAGTAAGTAAGTTTATTCCTTGGGTAAAATACTTATTCATATCAGCAATAGTAATTGGGCTAATGCTGCTTCCTGTAGTTTTATTAAAATCTGCAACTGTTGCACCCATCAAAGTATCTACAGCTTTTGCTTTGTAGGTGTTTAAGTAATAACTTAGAAGGGCATCCAAACCTGGGTCATCGGCACCTGCTACATGCACCAATTGCTTCATCCAAAGTTTATTTGCAATGGTTTGTGTTGTATTTGCTGCTTGAAGTTCATACTCTTTTACTTTTTCTAAATAATCTAAAATTTCTTGACTGCTGATGGCTGATAATCTTCCAAAAGGAAACATAGCAATGGGGTCATTGTTTGCACTTACAAGCAAGGCATCACTTGCTGGCCAGCCAAATGTAGGCACTAAATCTAGTTGTTCAATATTAGGTGCTGCTTCGTTTTCTCTAAACTGATCATATGTTACAGCTTTACCAATAAAAAACACATTCTCTGGCTTTGTAGCAAAATTTGCATTAACAAAACGTAAAAAATTTCTTATAGCTAAAGGATGCTTTTTTATTCCAAATCCAAATTGATCGGTTATTTCATTAATATCAACAACCAATGTATTCCAATTGCCACCAGTTAAACTTTTTCTATAATTTATATAATCTGTAAACCCTTGTGTAGGGATTAAATTTGGATGAGAAATGACTACATAATTTCCTTGATTAGTTGATGTGTTATAATTTATAAAGTTTTTTGTTTGAAGTGTATTTACTTGATTAATGTTACTGGTGCTACGAGATGCCAAAACATAATTTGTAGCAGTCGCCGATGCTGGTAATGCAAACCTTACGCTTCCTGCAACTGCCAAATCACCTATATAATACCTATTGTTGCTAAGGTCGAACAAAATAGGAGCTACTCCATTATTGATAAAGTTGGTGATTTGTAAAAAATGACCCTGATTGTTGGCGGCTAATTGAAATACGAAATTACTATCTCCCCCAAAATTGAATTGTCGTTGGTATCTAAGTTCTACATAGTTTACAATTAATCTATCAAAATCATCTGTGGTTACAATATTTACAAAAGCCGTGTTATTATTACCTGCATTTAAAGCAGTTAATGGCACATTTCCATTAAATACAGCATTGTTGTAACTGTTTATATTTTGTGTAATTATAGTTGATGTATTTATGGCAACAGTTGCACTTCTAGCTTTATCTGAATTACCACCAAGTGCTGCAAACAAAGTAGCAGATCCTGAATTTGCTTGATAGAGGTTACCTAGTGGAATGGATAAATTATTGTTAGGTTTTGTAATATCTCTACTACTAAAACCCTCCCCCAAATCGTAACTACTGCTATACACGTCTTCTCCTACATTAATGGCAAATCCTCTATTAATTCTTGCTTTAATATTTATCCTGTGGTTAAAGGTAAATGATGTTTCAACTGGTAAAACATTACCAGCAACATTGTTGGACCTTTGAATTATTCTTAAATTTTGAGCAATGTTTGTGTTGGTTGTAATAAAGTAGGCTGAAGTATCAGTACATAAACTTAGTTGATTATTTATTTGATGTGCCGGGTTGCGATATAAAGCATTATCAGGCACCCCATCGTTTTGCTGACCCCAAAATTCTATAAAATCGTTTGATCCAAATACACCAGTTGCAATGCTAGTAAGTATTGGAATTTGTACTCCATTTCGCCACAGTTGAAATTGCTCGCAAGGTGTACTAGCTAATCCTACAGCAGATAAAGTGCTTTGATTTAAACGCACTAAACCGTTTTTGCCCACTTTAAATTTAAAATAGGTTTTGCTATAATCTATCCATTCATTTCTTAATGGCTGTGCATTAGCTGTACAAAAAGAGGTGAATAATAATATTGATAAAATCTTATACTTCATGCTTTTATTTGTTTGAGTTGATGCTTAAAGCCAACTATTACTAACAATGTGTTTTTAAAAAAGTTTTTTCAAACTATAAAGTGTAAAAATAAACTATAGCAAGGAGTATTACAATTAAGATTTAAGAATGCTAAAATAGGATATAAAAAGTTAAGTATACTACTCTATTCAAAAAAAATTGCCATATAAAACAAACCAAGATTTAACTTTTACAAAAATTAATTGTAAAAATTAGTTTGGAAACTTCAACAATATCGTAATATTGCAATAAACAATTAAAAATGGGGGCTTCAAAAACAGAACATTTTACAAAAAACCAGAATGAAATTGCTCTTTTAACAAAAGCTTTAGGGCACCCTGCAAGAGTAGCAATTATGGAATATTTGATGAGTGTGAATACTTGTATTTGTGGTGATATTGTAAACGAATTGCCTCTAGCCCAACCCACAGTATCGCAACACTTAAAAGAGCTTAAAAATGCTAACTTAATTAAAGGTACAATCGAAGGAAATGCAATTTGTTATTGCATCAACGAAAAATCAATTGAGCTACTAATAAACTATTTTTCAAAAATTACAACTGTTCTTAAAAATAAACAATGTTGTTAATCACTATTAAATTATAATATATGTTGTTATCCGAATTTAAACACAAACTCAAAACCATTACTGAAATTTCATTTTTAAAGCCCGATGGTTTGGCTGTGCCCAAACACTTTCATATAACTGAAGTTGGACAAATAAATAAACGATTTATTGATTGTGGTGGCACTGTTAGAAACGAGAATTTAGTATCTATGCAACTATGGGAAAGCACTGATTTTTGGCACCAACTAGAACCCAACAAGCTTTTATCAATTATCGACCTTTCAATAAACAAATTAGGCATTGAAGATGCTGAAATTGAAATTGAATATCAAGATGATACCATTGGAAAATATGCAGTAGACTTTTACAATGGTGCATTTAAACTAATTAATACACATACAAATTGTTTAGCAATGGATAAATGTGGTATACCTAAAGTAGAAAATTTATTGGAGAAAAAAGAAGTTAGTTGTTCGCCAAATAGTGGTTGCTGTTAAATATGGAAATAAAAAAGTTTACAAAAAGAAACTTTGAGGCTTTTTGCGAAATATACCAACAAGGAATTGATACTGGAATGGCGACATTTCAAACCAGTTTGCCTTCATGGAATGCTTGGCACAAAGCACATATATCTTTTTGTAGGTTAGGTATGTTTGAAAATGACAAGTTAATTGGTTGGTGTGCACTGTCACAAGTATCAAAACGAGAAGTTTACAAAGGAGTAGCCGAAGTAAGTATATATGTACATAGTGATTATAGAAACAAAGGTGTTGGAAAAATGCTATTACAAAAGCTTATAATCGAAAGTGAAAGAAATGGCATTTGGACATTACAATCAAGCATATTTCCTGAAAATAAAAGCAGTATTCAATTGCATTTGAATTATGGATTTAAAATAGTTGGGATAAGAGAAAAAATTGGACAAAAAGATGGAATTTGGAAAGATAATTTGTTGCTTGAAAGAAGAAGTAAAAGAGTTGGAATATAAAAGAATAAATAATTTGAGCACAAAATATTTATAGTGATTCTAGTAAGAATTTTCAACTAAACTGGTATTGTGCATTTGATGCAAGCTATAACGTAATAATTTTTTTATGGATTTTTTTAAATGTAGTGAAACTATAAATAGAAATTAAAAACAAAACATATGAACAAAAATGTATTAGTGCTTTGTACTGGCAATAGTTGCAGAAGTCAAATTGCACATGGTTATTTAGAATTTTTTACAAAAACACTAAACAATATTAATATTTATAGTGCTGGTGTAGAAACACATGGTGTAAATCCAAAAGCAATAGCAACGATGCTAGAAGATGGGATTGATATTTCAAACTATACATCCAATAATGTTAGTGAATATGTTGAAATAAACTTTGACTTCATCATTACAGTTTGCGATAATGCTAAAGAACGTTGTCCCTATTTTCCTTCAAAAGCAAAAAAGTTTCATTATAATTTCCCCGACCCAGCAAAAGCTACTGGCACAGAAGAAGAAATAATGAATCAATTTAAAAGTGTAAGAGAACTAATAAAATCTTACTGTCAAAATTTTGTAAAAGAAAACTTAGCTTCTTAATTTTTTAATGTCTTTCGGCATATCGCATCCAACGTTCAGGAATTTCGTTGTTGGTTGCCAGCAAATAATCTGTTTTACTGCATGGCAAAAGGTCGTTGTTGTGTGCTTTCATCCACCATCTTCCTGTACGTTTACTTTGCAAAAAATTAATTTCAAAATCACTGGCCAATACGCCAAAATGGTTAAACATTTCGGTTTCTTCTATACTTGCTTCGTGTTTGGCCTTATAAATTCCATCCATAAAATACCATATCATATGGCTTATTTGTTTGGCTGCAAGTTCTTCTGTGTCTTTTAAGCTATGCAATCCATAAATACCTACTGTTGTAATTGTATTGCTCATGCCAGCATATTGTAATAAACTACAAGCTTCTTCTCCAGTAAAACCATTGGGTGAAATGCTATTGCTTGGGGCATGGGCATGTTGTAAAGCTTGCATATCAAAACTAAGCATTTGAGCTTGCCTAAGTACAGGTTCCATTTCTTCAATGCTTTCCTTTACTTTCCCTACTCTAAAGCAATCAAATCTAAGCTTGTCTATAGTTTCGAGCATTTGAGGATGCACCAAATAACTTTGAAAACCAATATGGGTATAGTGCTTTACATAATTTGGCTCACTAGTTAACAAAGGCATTAAAAAGTTTTGACTTGGCAATACACTATCCATATTTAGATTTACTACAGCATCTACACAAGCTATATTGATTTGCTTTTGCATAGTTGCATAAACATTGTATTGTGCCAAACTTAAATCATGGCTGCCCCCAATGATTATAACTTTTTTTCCCAGGGCTACTAATTCGTAAACAACCGTTTGCAATGCTGCATAACTATCTTTTAGTGTAGAACCAATTTTAACATTGCCTACATCAGCCAAGTGTACATTGCTATGCCAATGAAATAAATTATATAATTGAGACCGTACAGCATTTGGTCCATAAATATTTGAGTAAGCAACCCCATCACCTCGCAAATCGCCACAACCAACAATTACAGCATCTGCAGCGTCAATATCGGGTAATTGATGTTGAAAAACAGCAATATGGTTACCCAATTGCTTATCGGTAAAACCTTCATCATTGCTTATTTCAGCAATATTAATAGGCTCCAAAAAATCAATTAAATTATCATACATAAAAATCGTATTGTTGACTTTGTACAAACATAAATTCTTGTTTCTTACTTTTGATGTAAGCTTTTATTTAGTGTGTAATTTTTTGATGAATAGTATGTTTTGCACTACAAATTATAGTTCAAAATCATCTAAAATCCATAGCAAAACAGGTTGTTTAGCGTCTTCAATATAAACCATTAAGGTATTTAAAAAATCTACACTAACCATGGGGCAACCAAGACTATTACAAATAGGGCTAGGATAGGTTTCTTCGTTTGGTACACAACTATAACTATGCAAAACAATATTTCTTTCAAATGCTTTGTTATTTGTAGATTCTAAACCTTTAAGCTTATATGCTTTACCATAATTGCCATAATAAGCATAATCAATTTTATACTTACCATAAGCACTGCAACCACAGCCATTAGTATTACTAAACTGTACTTTTTCTAAGTAAGTTGTATTGCAACTGCCATGGGCTACCAAACCACTGTTTATAATTGTATCAGCCACAAAATGATAAACAAAAAAACGTTTATAGCCACTAGGCACACTCATATCAATTATAAAAGCATAAGTAGTATCATAGCCACGTTCAATAGCATATTTTTTTAGCTCTAAAGCCTTAACCTTTATTTTTTTGTGCTGAAGATTTACTGCAGCTTTAGTTTTACTAATTGAAAACGGAAGATGAAACTTTGTAAATCTTGGCAATATCATCACCACTGAAAAAATGGAGATGATAATTAAAAATACCAAAACATTAAAAAACTTATTCCACTTCATTCCATTAAAACGTTTTGTCGAAACTTTTATTTCAAATAAAACTTTGGGTTTTACTCAATTTACAGATGTAGAAATCTACAAATTCCACATTTTTTAATGATTTATACAAAAAATAGAGTTTAAAGAAATATTCATTACTATTTAAAAGCTGTTTACAAATTTCCTTTAATTTTATGTAAACAAATTTTAATGCCATTTAACCCGCCAGTTTTTGTAAAACAAATTCCAATACTAAGGATGCTATTAAGCATGTGTTTGGGTATAATACTACAGTATAATACACCACTAAATGTTTCAATTTTTGGGTGTATGGTAGTAGCTGGCTTAATTGTAGTTGTTGCTTTTGGTTTCATAAAACTTGCAAACCAGTTTACATTAAATTATTTACAAGGATTTGCTATAATTATTTGCTTTATTGGCTTTGGAGGATTACTAAGTTATTATAACAATGATTTAAACAACAAAAACAGTTTTGTAAACACTTACAAACAAGAGCCAATAATTGTGCAGCTTTTAGAAGATGTTGCCAGCAAACCAAAATCGTACAAAGCAAATGCAAAAATTGTTGCAAAATTTTTGAACAACCAATGGATCCCAACCAATGGTAAAGCAATAATTTATACAAAAAAAGACAGTGCTTTTTCAAATCTTAAAATGGGAAATGCTTTTGTGGTAAGAAAACCGCTTACAAGGGTTGTTAATAGTGGTAACCCTGGTGGTTATAATTATGCAAGATTTTGTAGTTTTCAAGGTATTTATCATCAAATATATTTAACAGAAAAAGATGTTGAGCAACAATGTAGTTTACCTGTAAATAGGTTTACTACATTCATTTATAGTATTCAGCAATGGGTACTCCTTATTTTAAAAAAATATATTAAAGATGATGATGCTTTAAGTATTGCAGAAGCTTTATTAATTGGCTATAGAGAAGATTTAGATAAAGATTTAGTGAAGGCTTACAGCAATACTGGGGTTGTGCATATAATTGCTATAAGTGGTATGCATTTAGGAATGATTTATTGGATGCTAGTGTTGTTATTTAAGGCTTTTAAACAAACTACTCGTTTAAAAATTATAAGAGCCATTGTTGTAATAATTGTGTTATGGTTGTTTAGTGCAGTAGCTGGCTTAACTCCTAGTATTGTAAGAAGTGCTATTATGTTTTCATTTATTGCTATTGGCGATGGTTTTAATAAAAAATCTTCAATTTACAATAGCCTTGCCTTATCTGCATTTATTATTTTATTATTTCAGCCTTTTGCATTGTGGGATGTTGGTTTTCAGTTATCCTATGCAGCTGTTTTAAGTATTGCATTGTTTAATGGAAGGATAAAAAGGTGGTTTTATTTTAAAAACAAACTGTTACAAGGCTTCTTTAATTTAAATGCAGTTACGCTATCTGCACAAGTGCTTACTTTACCCATTGTACTATATCATTTTCATCAGTTTCCAACATATTTTTTACTTACCAATTTAATTGCTGTACCCATTTCGAGTATTGTACTTTTTGCAGAAATTGCCTTACTAATTGTAGGTAATTTTGAGCCAATTGCCAATTGGTTAGGCAACGGCATAAATAACACTATTCTTTGGCTAAACGACTTTATTTTAGGTGCCGATAGTTTGCCTTTTGCTTCTATTCAAAATATCTATGTTTCTATTTTTCAGGCTTGTATTTTAATGGTTGCAATAAGTGTAATTTGCTATGCCTTAATGCTTAAAAATTCAAAAAAACTTTTGCTTGGACTATCTTTTTTTGCACTATTCCTAGGTGTAAGAATGTATGATATTATACAAAAACAGCAACAGAAAAAAATTGTAATTTACAATGTGCCATTATTTACTGGTATTGATTTTATTGATGGGAAAAATTATACTTTTTGGGGCGATAGCACATTGCAACAAACTGGTTTTTTACAAAATTTTCATATAAAACCTTCGAGAATATTGCATAGACTGAGTAATGAAGTTATGATAGATGGTTTAAATTTTACTAACAATATTTTTACATTTAATCATAAAAAAATATTGGTAATTGATAAATATTGGCAAAATTCAGAAACGCCTATAAATGTTGATTTTGTGCTTGTAACACAAAACCCAAAACTATACATCAATCAACTAAAAAATATAAATACTAAGTTGTTTGTTTTTGATGGTAGCAACCCCATGTGGAAAATTGAGTTATGGCAAAAAGATTGTATAAACTTACATTTGCCACATCATATAACTGCCTTACAAGGTGCTTATGAAATTAATTGTAAGTAATCGCTTTGTAGTCAAAAATTAATCATGAAAAAAATACATTCGGCCCTTATTTCTGTCTTTTATAAAGATGGTTTGTTGCCCCTTGCACAATCTTTAGTAGCCAACCAAATTACTATATATTCTACTGGCGGTACTTTACAATTTTTGCAAGACAATGGCATTCATTGTATTGGTGTAGAAACGGTAACTAATTATCCTTCTATTTTTGGGGGAAGAGTAAAAACCCTTCATCCAAAAGTGTTTGGTGGTATTTTGTTTAGAAGAAATGAAGCCCAAGATGTGGAAGAAAAAAACAGCTTTGATGTTCCTGAAATTGATTTAGTCATTGTTGATTTGTATCCTTTTGAAGAAACTCTTGCCCAAACAGCAGAAGAAAAATTAATTATTGAAAAAATTGATATTGGTGGGCCAAGCATGCTGCGTGCTGCTGCTAAAAACTTTAATGATGTGTTAGTGGTGGCTAGCAAAAACGATTATAACGAGGTTACCAATTTAGTAATCAATCAACAAGGTTGTACTAATATTGAACAACGCAAAACCTTTGCTGCAAAAGCTTTTAAAGTTGTAATGGATTATGATGTAGCCATTAGTAACTATTTTAATACACAAGTTACACCTTTGCGTTATGGCGAAAACCCTCATCAAACAGCTCAGTTTATAGGCAATTTAAATAGTCTTTTTACACAATTAAATGGCAAAGAGTTATCTTATAATAATTTGGTTGATGTAGATGGTGCATTACAGCTTTTGCAAGACATTAATCAACTTAAAACCAACCAACATTTTTTTGGAATTATAAAACACACCAACACTTGTGGAGCAGCTTTAGGAAATTCAACTTTAGAAGCTTGGAATAAAGCATTAGCTGGCGACCCAGAAAGTGCTTTTGGTGGCATTTTAGTTTGTAGCCACGAAATTGATGAAGCTACTGCAATGGCCATAAACGACATATTTTTTGAAGTACTTATTGCTCCTAGTTTTAGCGACGCTGCTTTAGCTACTTTACAAACCAAAAAGAACAGAATTTTATTACAACTTCAGCCTAATTTTGAGCTAAATTCTACACAAACCAAATCGTTACTCAACGGCAGCATTCAACAGCAAAATGATGAAGGTAATATTGGAGAATGGAAAGAAGTTGGTGGAAGAGAAACATCAACTCAAGAAAAAACTACACTTGCTTTTGCAAACATTGTTTGCAAACATCTAAAAAGCAACGCCATTGCTATTGTAACCAACAACCAACTTATAGGTAAAGGTTGTGGGCAAACCAGCAGAATTGATGCACTTAAACACGCTTTAAGTAAAGCCCAACAGTTTAATTTTAGTTTAGAAAATGCTGTGTTGGCTAGCGATGCTTTTTTTCCATTTAACGATTGTGTGCAACTAGCTCATGAAGCAGGGGTTGCTGCATTTATACAACCTGGTGGCAGTATAAGAGATAAAGATAGTATTGACTATTGTGTTGCAAATAACTTGGCAATGGTGCTTACAGGATTAAGGCATTTTAAGCATTAGTGTTAATAGATTTTTTATTGCTGATGTAGGTATATGAGTTAAGTTAAAATTGTTTTTGCGGCAGTGCATAAAATTGCTTTAATTGCAGTATTAATTTCAATTTTATGATAAAATATAAAAGATTGTATTTTACGTTAATTCTATTTTGCAATATAGCTTTTGGGTTTTCCCAAACTACTTATAAAATAGAAAATAATCAATTAATAATTCCCGATAGTTTACCCATTGTTTTTGAAACAGGAACTTCAAATTTGTTACCTCAAAGCAAAGGTGCTATTAATTATGTAGCCTCTTTTTTAATCGCAAAAACATACATTTCTACCTTACGTATTGAATCGCATTTGGCAAACAATGGTAAAGAAGATTTTTTACAAAAACTTACCGAGCAAAGGGCTTTAGTTATTGCAAAAGAGTTAGCTAAGTTGATAGATTGTAAGCGATTAATTGCTGTGGGTTTTGGAAGCACAAAACCTATTGCAAACAATTCTTCTTTTGAAGAAAGATTAAAAAACAATCGTTCAAGTTTTCACATAGCTGCCTTGCGTAGCAAAGCAATAGGTGGCATGCCTTTAGATGGTGGTGGTAATATTGCAGGTGAGCCTTGTGCTAATGAGTAAAAATAAAAATAATTATGCCGATGTTGGCAGGCTTACTTCATACCAACAACAAACAAGTAAATCATTAATTCCACATCGTTACCAATTTTTTGCATTTGGAATATGATTTTTATGGTACAGAAGATAAAAATTCATAATCAGCAGTTCATGTGCAACACTTAGTAGATGATTTGAAGTACTTAATTGGACATTCTTAGATAAATTTTACCAAAATTACTACCCAAAAAGGCTTTTTTCAATTGCGTTTGCTTTAATCGTAGCATTTAATTTTTTTTGGATTAAACGTAAATTAAAAAGCCACAAACACATTAATCTATTTTTACTATTAAACTACACATTTGAAATCCAAACTATTTTCAAATATTTTATTATACTATTGTACCCCGCCAACCAATATGGTTAACAATAAAAAAATCTTTACGTACGTTGCATTCTTTGCTACTTTGCGTGAAAGTAAATGTTTATGGAAAAAAAACTATTCCTTCTCGATGCTTATGCCTTAATTTTTCGTGCATATTATTCTTTAATTCGTAGCCCACGTATTACCAGCAAAGGCAAAAATACCAATGCCCAATTTGGATTTACAAATACTTTATTAGAGCTTATTAATAAAGAAAAACCTACTCATTTAGCTGTTTGTTTTGATGTAAGTGGCCCAACAGTACGTGACGAAAAATATGAGTTTTACAAAGCCAATAGGCAAGAAACTCCTGAAGATATAAAGTTGGCCGTACCAGATATTAAAAAAATTATTGAAGGTTTTAATATTCCAGTAATTGGTATAGAAGGCTATGAGGCAGATGATGTAATTGGTACATTGGCTTGGCAAGCACACGATGCAGGATATGAAGTTTTTATGGTAACCCCCGATAAAGATTATGGTCAATTGGTACGTGATGGTATTTATATGTACAAACCTGGCTATGGTGGTGGCGATGTAGAAATTTTAGGCCCTCAACAAATCTGTGAAAAATGGGATATTAAACGTGTTGATCAAGTGATTGATATTTTAGGATTAATGGGGGATGCTGTTGATAATATTCCAGGCATTAAAGGCGTTGGCGAAAAAACAGCAGCCAAATTATTAAAAGAGTATGATACCCTTGAGGGTGTTTTAGAAAATAGAGAAAGCATTAAAGGTTCTTTGGGCGAAAAAGTAAGGGCAGGGGTTGAAGATGCTATAATGAGTAAAATGCTTGCAACCATTATTACTGATGTACCTACTGAGTTTAGTGAAGAAAATTTTAAGTTAACTGAATGGAATAAGGAAGTATTGGTGAATATTTTTGATGAATTAGAGTTTAGAACTTTAAGTAAACGTCTTTTCACCGATACGGCAAAAGTAGAAGTTCAAAAAGATTTATTTGGTAATCCTATTAGCACAGGTGCAACAAAAAAGGCAACGCCTAAAGAACCTATTCAATCAAATTTATTTTCGAATGATAGTGAATCTCGCCATGGAGGTATTGCTTTACCTTCGTTTTTACAATCTATAGCCCCAGCCAATAATGCAGATAAAAATACAAAAGATGAAGAAGATGCTAATGCTGATATTGTAGAGGTGCAAGGATGGTCTTCTATAAATGAAGTAGCCCATAATTATTTTTTACTAGATAATGAAAACGCTATTCTGGAGTTTATTGAAAAAGCAAGTAACCAAAAAGAAATTTGTTTTGACACCGAAACCACCAACATTGATGCTAATGAAGCAGAATTGGTGGGTATGAGTTTTGCTTTTACACCACACGAAGCTTATTATGTGCCAGTTTCAGCAGATAGAAAAGAAGCAGAAATTTTACTTCAATCATTCAATCAACTATTCAGCAACCCATCCATCACTTGGGTTGGTCAAAACCTAAAATATGACTTACTAGTGTTAAAATGGTATGGCATTGAATTAAAAGGAAATATTTGCGACACCATGCTTATTCACTATGTTGTGGAGCCAGAAGGTAAAAGAAGCATGGATGTATTGAGCCAACAATATTTAAACTATAATCCAATTTCAATCGAAACATTAATTGGCAAAAAAACCAAAAAAGCCACCAATAAAATTGGAGAATTAGGCTTAGATGCAGCATCTCAAAAACAAGGTAATATGAGAGATGTTGAGGTAGAAATTGTAAAAGATTATGCAGCCGAAGATGCTGATATTACATTGCAGTTAAAACACCAACTTTTTCCTTTATTAAAAGAAAAAGAAGTAGAAAAGGTTTTTACAGAGGTAGAAAATCCTTTAGTTAAAGTATTAACAGCCATGGAGTTTGAAGGCGTAAAAGTAGATGTAGATTTTTTAAATGAATATAGTAAGGTATTAGAAGTAGATGCTAAAAGAGCAGAAGAAAGTGTGTATTTGCAAGCTGGTGTAAAATTTAATTTGGCATCACCTAAACAGCTAGGTGAAGTGTTGTTTGATAAAATGCAGCTAGATAGCAGTGCTAAAAAAACTAAAACTGGACAATACCAAACTGGCGAAGATGTGTTGCAAAAGTTAGCCACCAAAGGACATCAAATTGTAGAAGATATTCTGGTGTTTAGAGAATTAACTAAACTAAAATCTACCTATGTAGATGCTTTGCCAAAACTAATTAATAGTAAAACAGGAAGAGTACATACCAGCTATGCACAAGCTGTAGCAGTTACTGGCAGATTAAGCAGTAATAATCCTAATTTGCAAAACATTCCTATACGTACAGATAGAGGAAAAGAAATTAGAAAAGCCTTTATTCCACGTGATAAAAATAGAATTTTAGTAAGTGCCGATTATTCCCAAATTGAATTAAGAATTGTAGCTGCCATAAGTGGCGACCCTAATATGTGTGAAGCATTTAGATTAGGAAAAGATATACATACAGCAACTGCTGCTAAGGTTTACAACATATTAGAAGCAGATGTAACCAAAGAAATGCGTTACAAGGCTAAAAGTGTAAATTTTGGAATTATTTATGGGCAAGGAGCATTTGGATTAGCCGATAATTTGGGCATTAGTCGTACCGAAGCAAAGGAAATTATTGATAACTATAAACGTGAGTTTGCTAGCATTCAAAAGTACATGGATGATACTATAAACTTTGCCAGAGAAAATGGCTTTGTAGAAACTTTGATGGGAAGAAAACGTTGGTTAAGAGATATTAAT
>JBMLOQ010000029.1:0-13736 GCA_049242885.1 Chitinophagaceae bacterium | reverse complement strand
TATCAGCAAATTTACCACGACCACCAGATTGTTTTTTCAATACTTCTCTGTGTGTTACAGTTAATCCAAAAGATTCTTTATAAGCAACTTGTGGAGCTCCTTGGTTTACCTCTACTTTAAATTCACGACGCATACGATCGATGATAATTTCTAAGTGAAGCTCTCCCATTCCTCTCAAAATAGTTTGACCAGTATCTTCATCAGTATTTACTCTTAATGTAGGATCTTCTTCAACTAATTTAGCAATTGCCATACCCATTTTATCAACATCAGCTTGAGTTTTTGGCTCTACAGCTATTGCAATAACTGGCTCAGGAATAAACATGTTTTCTAAAGTGATAGGATGTTTTTCATCACACAAAGTATCACCTGTTTTAATTTCTTTAAATCCTACTGCTGCAGCAATATCACCAGCTTCGATAAAATCGATTGGGTTTTGTTTGTTTGCAAACATTTTCATGATACGGCTGATACGCTCTTTTTTACCACTTCTTACATTTAAAACATAAGAACCAGCATCTAAATGACCAGAGTAACATCTAAAGAAAGCTAAACGACCTACAAAAGGATCGGTCATAATTTTAAATGCTAATGCTGCAAAAGGTTCTTTAGCATCTGGCTTTCTTGTAATTTCTTTACCAGTGTCAGGGTCGGTTCCTACAGTATCTTCAACATCAACTGGTGAAGGTAAATATCTACAAACGGCATCAAGAGCAGTTTGTACACCTTTATTTTTGAATGAAGATCCACACATCATTGGAACAATGCTTAAATCAATACAAGCCTTACGGATTGCTTCGTGCATTTCATCTTCTGTAATGCTATTTGGATCGTCAAAAAATTTCTCCATCAAGTTATCGTCATACTCAGCAACACTTTCAACCAATTTGGCTCTCCACTCTTCAGCTTCAGTAACCATATCAGCAGGAATATCAATTTCATCAAAAGTCATTCCTTCTGTTTCCATGTGCCAAATAATACCTTTCATTTTAATAAGGTCAACTACACCTTTAAAATTATCTTCAGCACCAATTGGTAATTGTAAAGGCACAGCGTTTGCACCCAACATGTCTTTAACTTGTTGAACTACCATTAAAAAATCAGCACCACTGCGGTCCATTTTGTTTACAAATCCAATACGTGGTACTTTATAACGGTTAGCTTGACGCCAAACTGTTTCACTTTGAGGCTCTACCCCATCAACTGCACTAAATAAGGCAATTAAACCATCAAGTACACGCATGCTTCTTTCTACTTCTACAGTAAAATCCACGTGACCCGGAGTATCAATGATATTAAAATAATAGTTTTTTGTATCAGCAGTTTTTACACCTTTATTTGTTGGAAAATTCCATTGACAACTTACAGCAGCAGATGTAATTGTAATACCTCTTTCTTTTTCTTGTTCCATCCAATCGGTTGTTGCAGCACCATCGTGTACTTCACCAATTTTATGAATCATTCCTGTGTAGCGTAAAATACGCTCAGTTGTTGTGGTTTTGCCTGCATCAATGTGAGCAGCAATACCAAAGTTGCGTTGAAATTTTAAGTCGGCCATTTTTTTTAATTTGACAATTTTGTAATTTTATAATGTGGAAATTAATTTAGTATAATTGCGTTTGCTAATTTTTCTAAATAGATAATTTACACATTAGTGTTTTTTTTCGAGGTGCAAAAGTAAGGGTATTACTTATTAATTGGTGAGGTATTGTGTATAATAAATGATGAAAATTGTATTACGAACACTGAAATAAAGCCAGTTTTTTTAAAAAAATGGATTTTACAATATTTTTTTTGGTAGTTTAGAAGTTATACCTTTTATATTTGCATCAAATTTAAACACACCTAGTGCTGTTCAAATTTATAAAGATGCGAGGAGAGAATAGGCTCAATGATTCGCAAGCAACCAACTATAAGTCTTTTAATTAAGATTGGAAAATAGGTGCTAATTCCTACCCCCATTGAAATATGGGGAAATATAAATTAATTAAAATGAACAACACATTTAGCACTTTAACAAAGGAATCTTACGGATTCAATTTCCCAAAACAGAATTCATTTCTTAGCATTTCAGCTACAATTTTTTGCTGTACAATGATTTGTATGGCTTGTTGTATTTGCTGTATCTAGTGCTAAGATTCTTTACAATTTTCTAACTTTTGTAATCTTAGCACGTAAGGGGCAATGGGTTTTATAGCCATTTGTCGTCGAAAAGTTATACTATAATTTCAAACAATACATTCATCATAGCAATCGATGAGTTTTCATAAAATATTCATAAAAATAAAATTAATACAATGAGTAACACTAATTATAAATTCGAAACTTTACAACTACATGCAGGTCAAGAGCCAGATCCTACAACTGGATCAAGAGCTTTACCTATTTACCAAACAACTTCCTATGTTTTTAAAAACAGTAAACATGCAGCCAATTTATTTGGGCTAAAAGAGTTTGGAAATATTTATACTAGATTGATGAACCCCACTACCGATGTTTTTGAAAAAAGAATTGCAGCCCTTGAAGGTGGTGTAGCAGCAGTTGCTGTTTCTTCGGGACAAGCAGCCCAATTTATTGCATTAAATAATATTTTGCAGGCTGGAGATAATTTTGTTACTACATCATTTTTATATGGTGGCACTTATAATCAATTTAAAGTAGCATTTAAAAGACTAGGCATTGAAGCAAAATTTGCTGAAGGCGATACTGTAGAAGCATTTGAAGCACAAATAAACGAAAAAACAAAAGCTATTTATCTAGAAACTATTGGTAATCCTGGTTTTAACATTCCAGATTTTGAAGCAATTGCAGCACTTGCCAAAAAGTATGATATTCCTTTGGTGGTAGACAATACTTTTGGTGCTGGTGGTTATTTTTTTCAACCAATAAAATATGGTGCAAACATAGTTGTTGCTAGTGCTACAAAATGGATTGGAGGGCATGGTACAACTATTGGTGGAGTAATTATTGATGGAGGAAACTATAACTATGGAAATGGTAAATTTCCACAATTTACAGAACCATCAGAAGGGTATCATGGATTAGTTTTTGCTGATGTATTTGGTGTAAACAATCCATTGGGATTGCCCAATATTGCTTTTGCAATTAGAGCAAGAGTAGAAGGTTTAAGAGATTTTGGTGCAGCCATCTCCCCTTTTAATTCTTTTCAATTAATTCAAGGGTTAGAAACTTTATCACTTCGTGTAGAACGCACAGCACAAAATGCTTTAGCTTTAGCAAAATGGTTGCAACAGCACCAAGATGTAGAGTATGTAAATTACCCAGGTTTAGAGACTAGCAAATACCATCAATTGGCAAAAAAATATTTAACCAATGGCTTTGGTGGTGTTTTAAGTTTTAAACTAAAACAAGGTACAGAGGCTGCCGAAACGGTAATTGATAATTTAAAATTAGTAAGCCACTTAGCAAATGTGGGTGATGCAAAAACATTAATTATTCATCCAGCTGCAACAACACATCAGCAACTTAGTGATGCAGAGCAAAAAACTGCTGGCGTAGAAGCTGGATTATTAAGAGTGAGTGTTGGTATTGAACATATTGACGATATAAAAGCAGATTTTGAGCAAGCATTAAGTTATGTAATTTCCAAAAAAACTAGTGACTTATTAGAAACAGCATAATTAAAGTTTTAATAAAAATTTCAAGAAGCACTATGGAGTACAAAGTTTATCATCATCCTAAACCCATTACCTTAGAAAATGGTAAGCAACTCAGTAATCTTTCTGTTGCTTACCATTGCTTTGGTAATTTAAATGCTGCTAAAAATAATGTAGTTTGGGTGTGCCATGCCCTTACTGCCAATAGTAATGTTTTGGATTGGTGGAATGGTTTATTTGGAGAAAATTGCTTATTCAACCCAAATGATTATTGTATAATTTGTCCAAATAATTTGGGTAGTTGTTATGGAACAACAGGTCCATTAAGCATAAATTCAGATACCAAAAAGCCTTTCTATACAAGCTTTCCTGAGATTACAGTTAAAGATATGGTGCAAGTGCATCAGTTGTTATGTGATTATTTACAAATAAAAAAAATAAAAATTATTATTGCTGGTTCTCAAGGTGGACAACAAGCTTTGGAATGGAATATAAGCAACCCCAATTTATTCGAAAACCTAATTTTATTGGCAACCAATGCTGTACATAGTGCTTGGGGAATTGCTTTTAACGAAAGCCAAAGAATGGCTATTTATGCCGATGATTCTTATTTTGAAAATAAAGAAAATGGTGGAGCAAAAGGTTTGGCTGTAGCAAGAAGTATTGCATTGCTTAGTTATAGAAATTATACTGCTTACCAAAAAACACAAACAGAAACTAGCAATCAATTGCCAGCCATTTTTAAAGCTGCTAGCTATCAAAATTATCAAGGCAAAAAACTAGTAAATAGGTTTAATGCGTATAGCTATGTAGTGCTTAGTAAAGCAATGGATAGCCATAATGTTGGCAGAAATAAAAAAGATGTTGTAACTGCTTTACAATCAATAAAGGCAAGTACCCTAGTTATTAGTATTAGTAGCGATATTTTGTTTCCAGTACCAGAACAACAATTTTTAGCAAGTAATATTAAGAATGCAGTTTATACTAGCATTGATTCTGATTTTGGGCATGATGGCTTTTTGGTAGAAACACAAAAAATAACCACAGTTATAAAAAATTATTTAGAAACAAATTCATCAAAAGAAAAATTATATGAATCAAAATAAACTAACTATTGGATTAATTGGTTTTGGTGTTGTAGGGGAAGGTGTATATAAAGTACTACAACGAACCCCAAGCTTAAAGGCATACATAAAAAAAGTATGTGTAAAAGATAGTACAAAAAAAAGAAACGCACCGCAAGAACTGTTTACCACTGATGCTTATAGCATTTTAAATGACCCTGAAATAAATGTTGTGGTAGAAGTAATTAGCGACACTGAAGCTGCTTTTGAATTTGTTAGTACGGCTCTTAAAAACAAAAAAAATGTAGTAAGTGCTAGCAAAAAAATGATAGCCGAAAATTTTAATGAGCTTTTAAAACTGCAAAAAGAAAATAATGTATCGCTTCTATACGAAGCTAGTTGTGCTGCCTCAATACCTGTACTCAGAAATTTAGAAGAATATTACGATAATGATTTGTTGGTTAGCACCAATGGCATTATAAATGGAAGCACAAACTACATTCTAACAAAAATGTTGGAAGATAAAATAGATTTTAAACAAGCCTTATTACAAGCACAACAATTGGGGTTTGCTGAAGCCAATCCTAGTTTAGATGTAGAAGGTATAGATGCCGTAAACAAATGGAGTATTATCTTGGCACATGCATTTGGAATTATTCAACATCCTAAAAATATAGTACATGCAGGCATACAAAATATAACAGCATTTGATTTTAAAATAGCCGAAGAAAATAATCAAGATATAAAATTAGTTGCCAATGCAAAAACCTTAAAAAATGGGAAAATTGCAGCTTTTGTTTTACCTCAATTTGTGAATAAAACTAGTCCTTTAAGCTTTGTAAAAAACGAGTATAATGGTGTAGTTATTGAAAGTAGTTTTAGTGAAACACAGTTTTTTTATGGTAAAGGTGCAGGCAGTTTGCCAACTGCAAGTGCAGTTTTAGCCGATATTTCTGCATTATTATATAATTATGCTTATGGGTATAAAAAAATATTTAAGCAAGAGACTAATGTTTTATCTAAAGATTATTATTTGCAAGTTTATATTAGTTCAAAAGAGGAAGCATTAATTCCTACACATTTTTTTGAACACATTAGTGAAGCATATACTAATAATGGATTTCATTACTTAAAAGGAAGCATTCACTTAAAACATTTTGTAGAAAGTAATTGGTATAAAGAAAAAGGTATTAGCGTAATAGCTTTAGAAAATCCAATTGATGAAGATGTTGAGGTAAGAAAAATTAAGAAACAAAGTATTGCTTTAGCAAAGTTTTTATTGTAACAAATAAGTCTAAAGTAATAAGCTTTTTCTTTCGATTAACTTCTCTTCATTGTTATTATTCAATTGAAGAATATAGGTAATAGAATTGTTATTAGTTATGAGAAAAAGATTATGCAAGCAAGGTTCATTGACTTTGCCTCGAACTAAAAAGTGAAGTTTAAAGATGTGTAAGATTCAATACTACTATACAGCAAAAGAGGCTATTTTAAATTTATTTTTAAAACAGCCTCTTTTCTTTAATTTGAAGCTATTGGCAATTAGGACTACAATTTAAAGGAAGAATCTACACGCAATGCATTATAAAATAATTGCTTAGTTGCCAATTGGTATTCAAGGAATTTATGATAATTTAACTTCCGCTTTCAAAACATTTTAAAAACATTATCGTGTTAGATATTTTTGAAATGCTAATAACTGAGGCTGATCTTGATTGTTTTCAGGTTGAATGGATAACGCATAATTTTTCCACCAAGGCCCAGCAGCCCAATAAGATGCTTTAAGATTATTTCTTTTTAAGCATTCTAAGAAGTTGGTCATTACCTTAAACCATCTAGCATCGTTTTTGGGTATTCCAAATTCGCCAACATAGCCTTTTAAATTGTTTTTGCGTAACCAGTTGATGAAAGGTTGAATTCTCATAACGCCTGTCCATTCATTAGCTCCATCATAATCGTAAGCTACTTTATACCTGCCCGAAAAGTCTTTATCAAAATAACAATGTGCATTAAAATAGATGTTATTAGAGGGGTCTATTAAATGTTTTAAGTTATCGTTATAATATTCCCATGTAGCAGGATTCGAATAGTTTTCACCGTCAATAATCAACGCTGTAATACCATCAACCTTTCTAATTGCATAGATAACCTTTTGAACGGTAATTCCCCAATTATAACCTTGCATATCGTGTGGCTCATTCATTAGTGTAAATGCATTTACATTTAATTTACTAATCATGGCTTTTGCCATTTTTTGCCAAAAATCTGCAAAGTGATTTGCTGTTACTTCGCTTGACCCAACAATGTATTCAGTATTATTTATGGAATACCTTCCAAAATTTTGTAGTACTAAATTTACTTTAACATCAAAGTAAGCACAGTTATCTACAAATTGGGTTATAAGAGAAAGTTCTCTGGGGTTTAAAGGTCCTCCAAGTTTTTGCTGAATTCTCTCCCATTTAAATGGAAGTTGAATGAGCTTAACACCTTTTGAGGCAAAATACTGAATGTCTTTTACAGTTGGATAAGTGTAATGAAGATTAAGGATACCTGGTAATTGCTTTTCGCCAAATTCGGCACCACAAAGCGTTATGCCATTGTTATTCATTGAATACTGACTAATGGCTTTTGCATAAAAAGTAAATAGTGCAAAAAAAACAAGTACAATTTTTTTTAATGGATTTTGGATTTTCATAATTTTTCTTTTTAAAGGATTTATAATGGAATTTTAAAAATCAAAAAACAAGTTCTTGATTACAAGTGCAAAACTAATTTTCGCGAATAGTTTAGAAAATGAGGAGTATTACCTACATTTGTTTCAAATCCAATAAAATTTACTTAACACTATAGTGTTTTAGTAAGGAATTTCGTATCCAATATAAAAAATAAATAATAATCCCTATGGAAGCCAATAATTATGGTCTTTTATCTATTGAGGATTTGATGGGTAATCAACCAATTTCAATAGCAATCGCAGAATCTGACGATACTTTTTTATCAATTATTAAGAATGTTGTAACAAAGAACCAACACATTAATCTTGTTCAAGTGTCAAAGAATGGTTATCACTTTCTAAATTATTGTATTCACAATGTTTTGCCAGATGTTTTATTAATTTCTTATGAGCTAGATTTAATTGATGGCATTCAAACTACAGCAATCTTGAAAAGGCTATTTCCTCATGTTAAAGTAATTATTTTATCTAATCATTTAACATTACAAGCTTTAACACTAAGTATTAAAGTTGGAGCTTTAGGCTTTAAGCCCAAAAGTATATTCAATGAATTAGATAAGTCACCTGATAAGAGTAAAATAGAAGCCAGGTTAATGAATGCTATTTATAAAGTTAATAATGGGGATTACCATATTAGCAATCTTATTTTAAAAGATTTACCTATTACTCCAGAGTTTTTGCAAGCAAGAGCCTTATCTGCAATGGACGATAAGATTTTTCTAAAAACTATGGAACAGCTAAAGCTTACAGAAAAAGAAAGTATTGTAATTTTACTTTATTGCACTAACCTAACCAAACCACAAATTGCAGATTTACTAGATATTTCTACAAAAACGTTAGATAATCATTTAACGCACATTGCAAGAAAAATAAAATCAAACTCTACCAAAGAAATGGTTCTTCAGCTTTACAGATTAGGAATAATTAAAACTGCCAGCTTTAACAAGGTGAATGAATTGATTGTAAAAACTGAATAAACAGAATAAAATTAATTCCAACATTTTTAAAAAGGTTCTATTAAACTGCAACTGCAAAAAGTTTTATCTTATGTATTACTTAAACAGATTTAACAATATTTTCGCAGCATTATGATGCTACCTTGTATAACTGTTGCCCCTTCTAAAAATAGAGGAAAAGGAGTTTTTGCAACTGAAAAAATTAAAGCAAATACTATAATTGAAATTTCACCAGTTTTAGTGTTCTCAGAAAAAGAAAGTAGAGATGCCGAAAAAACTTTATTGTATAATTATTTATTTGAGTGGGGAGATGATGTAAAAAAAAGAGCCTTAGGTTTGGGTTATATTTCAATATATAATCATAGCTATAAAGCAAATTGTTTATATGAAATGGATTTTGACCATCAAACAATTACCATTCAAACAATAAAAGACATTAAAATTGGCGAAGAATTATTCATCAATTACAATGCCGATCCTAATGAAAAGAAACCAATTTGGTTTGATGCACATTAATATTTAATTCAAAACTTCAAAATTTGAAGTTTATTAGAAAAGTAATTTGTATGTCGATTGTAAGATTTAATTGATTGAAACTATATTTGCATCATGAACAAAAAAATACAACATCATTTCCATCATTTATTTAAACCAAAATGGTAATCGATTGTATTTATTATATAACATATTGCTTACCCTTTAGGTAAGCATTTTTTTTATTATGAATGTATTAAAAATTGCCATCCAAAAATCTGGCAGACTTTCCGAAGATTCTTTGCAACTGCTTAAAGAATGTGGAATTGACGTAAAAAATAGTGCTAATAAATTAAAAGCTCAGGCAAGTAATTTTCCAGTAGAAGTATTTTTTTTGAGAGATGATGATATCCCAGAATATGTGCAAGATGCTGTTGCAGATTTAGGTATTGTAGGAGAAAATGTATTGTACGAAAAAAATAAACAAGTAGAAATTGTAAGGCAATTGGGCTTTGGAAAATGTAGATTAAGTATAGCTATTCCTAAAACTGACACATATAGTGAAAACTATTTGCAAAATAAGAAAATAGCAACAAGTTATCCTGTTTTAGTTCAAAAATTTTTGAATCAAAAAAATATTATTGCCGATGTTCACGAAATTAGTGGAAGCGTAGAAATTGCTCCTGGCATAGGTTTGGCAAATGCTATTTGCGATTTAGTAAGCAGTGGAAGTACTTTACTAATGAATGGTTTAAAGGAAGTTGAACCAATACTACAATCTCAAGCTGTTCTTGTAAAAAATCAAAATTTAAGTGCAGAAGCTGATGCTATTTTAAATAAACTTTTATTTAGAATTGATGCTGTAAAAAAAGCCAATAACAATAAATATATTTTGTTAAATGCTCCTAACAATAACTTAGAAAAAATTGTTAGTTTGTTGCCAGGGATGAAAAGTCCAACTGTTTTGCCATTGGCCCAAGAAGGCTGGAGTAGTGTACACAGTGTTGTTTGTGAAGATGACTTTTGGAACATTATTGAACAACTTAAAAATGCAGGTGCTCAAGGAATTTTAGTTGTACCAATTGAAAAAATGATTCTATAAATATTATGAAAACTTTTTTATATCCAGCCAATAATGAGTGGGCAAATTTACTTAAACGCCCAACTATAAATTACAATTCTATTTCAAACAATGTGCATGCTATAATGCAAGCTATACAAGAATTTGGTGATCAAAAACTATTTGAATATACTAAGCAATTTGATGGCGTAGCACTCTCCCATTTAAAGGTTACTGAAAAAGAAATTAAGCAATCTGTTTTTTTGGTTAATGATGATTTAAAAGAAGCCATTAAAGTTGCTATACAAAATATAACCACCTTTCATCAAACTCAAACCACACCTACTCATATAATTGAAACTATGCAAGGGGTGCAATGTTGGCGAAAAGCAATAGCGATTGATAAAGTAGGATTATATATACCTGGAGGAACTGCTCCCCTATTTTCAACACTTTTAATGCTTGCCATACCAGCAAAAATTGCTGGATGTAAAGAAATTATTGTAGTAACTCCACCACAAAAAGATGGAGCAATACATCCTGCAATATTATATGCTGCAAATGAGCTCGGAATTAGTACAATTTACAAATTAGGTGGTGTACAAGCCATTGCTGCTTTAACTTTTGGTACAGCAACAATTGAAAAAGTATATAAAATTTTTGGACCTGGAAACCAATATGTTACAATGGCAAAACAATTGGCACAACAATATGGCGTTTCTATTGATATGCCAGCTGGTCCAAGTGAAGTTTGTGTTTGGGCAACTAACGATTGTGATGCTAAATTTGTAGCTGCCGATTTGTTAAGTCAGGCAGAGCATGGCATCGATAGTCAAGTAATTTTGGCAACAACAAGTCCTAATATAATTGGTTTAGTTAAAGAAGAGATTGATATTCAATTAAAGCTATTGCCAAGAGCTTCCATTGCATTAAAAGCCTTAGAAAATAGTAAATTTTTTGTATTAAGTAATGATGATGAAGTAGCACAATTAATTAACGAATATGCTCCTGAACACTTAATTATTACTGGAGAAAATGCTCTTGAACTTTCAGAAAAAATCACCAATGCTGGCAGCATTTTTTTAGGCAATTATTCACCAGAAAGTGTGGGTGATTATGCTAGTGGAACTAATCATACGCTACCAACCAATGGTTTTGCTAAAATGTATAGTGGTGTAAGTGTAGATAGTTTTGTAAAAAAAATTACTTATCAGCAGCTTAATTCTATTGGTATACAAAATATCGCAAAAACAGTGATAACTATGGCTGAAGCAGAAGGTTTACAAGCTCATGCAAATGCAGTAAAAGTGAGGTTACAAAATTAAGAAATTGAAACTAAGCTTTAGGATGTGCTTTCTTATAAGCATTTTTTAGTTTTTCAATAGTGTTATGCGTATAAACTTGTGTAGCTGCAAGGCTGCTGTGTCCTAATAGTTCCTTTACAGCATTTATTTCGGCTCCATTATTCATTAAATGTGTTGCAAAACTGTGCCTTAATACATGTGGGCTTTTCTTTTGAATGGTAGTTACCAAAGCCAAATTATCTTTTACAAATCCATAAATTGTTCTTGGTTGTAAAGGTTTTCCTTTTGCATTTACAAAAATATTATTGGCTGAATTGTTTGGTTTTAAAGTAATGTACTCTTTTAATGATTGAAGCAAACTTGCACCTATAGGAATAATTCTTTCTTTATTCCCTTTACCAAGTATTTTTATTTGCTGATAAGCCTCATTAATATCACTTTCTTTAGCATTAATCAATTCGCTTAAACGAATACCAGTTTCATAAAAAAGAGAAATTATCAACTTTTTTGTTTTTCCTTCAAAATCATCTGTAAATTCTACATGTTGTAGTAAAGTATGTATATCTTCTTCTCGTACAAAATTTGCTAGTCGTTTAGGTATTTTTGGAGCAGTAATAAGTGTTGTTGGATTTTTTTGAATTAAACTTTGTTTTTGCAAATATTTAAAGAAGGATTTTAGGCTCGAAATTTTACGATTTATTGTTTTTGCTGTTGTTTCCTCATCTTTTAAACTGGCAAGCCAACTTCTAATGATGGGGGTTTTTACCTCATCAATTGAAACAACGTTAAATTGTGCTACTGCATACATGAAAAATTGCTGTAAATCAGTATCATAAGCTGTTGCAGTATGTTTTGAATATCTTTTTTGATATTCGATATACTCTAAAAATTGCTCTAAATAAGTAAAAATTGCTTGTGGTATAAACATAAAAAAGTAGCCTAAATTATATATAAAGGCTACTTAAAATATGATTGAGGAAATGTTTAAATTATCCTTCTATTTTTCCACTAGCAATAGATTGTTTGTAGATGGCTTTTAATACCTCTGCTCTACGAACAATTGATGGCTTTGTGAAAGTTTGACGTCCACGTAATTGTAATAAAGTTTTGCTTCTTTCAAATTTCTTTTTATACTTTTTTAAAGCCTTGTCAATGTTTTCACAATCTTTTGAATCAATAATTAACATATTTAATACCTTTTTTTTATTGGGTTGCAAAAATAGGAGTCTCAGTTTAAACAGCCAAAATATTTATGTTTGGGAATAAAACAAAATTTCAAGTATAAAAATTAACATTTTGCAAATTGGTTTGCTTTAAAATTGTCTTGTAAATTCTTTTAAAACCGAAATTCTGTGGTTTAGTGATTTAAATTGTGCAATTTTTCCACAACCTTGTCATTAAAATACACATTTACAAGACAAAATGACTTATGAAACCCCGTTGCACTATTTTTGATTTCTTAATAAAATAATTCAAAAACAAATCATGAATTTTAAAAAAGAGTTTGAACAATTTGCTGTAAAACATCAAGGTATTAGCAGCAACACTTTACACAGTTATTCTACAAAATTTGCTCCTACTGGTCTTACCCCATATATAATTGAAGAACGCCCATTAAATATAGCTCAGATGGACGTTTTTAGTAGATTGATGATGGATAGAATTATTTTTTTGGGTCAAGGTGTAGATGATTATGTATCTAATATTATTACTGCACAAATGCTATTTTTAGAAAGTGTAGATAGAACAAGAGATATTCAAATGTACATCAACAGCCCTGGAGGAAGTGTGTATGCTGGTTTAGGTATTTATGATACTATGCAATTTATAAGCCCAGATGTAACAACTATTTGCACAGGAATGGCTGCAAGTATGGGCCAAGTTCTATTATGTGCAGGTGTAAAAGGTAAACGTACTGCTCTTAAACATAGCAGGGTAATGATGCACCAACCAAGTGGGGCAATTGGTGGGCAAGCTAGTGATATAGAAATTACTGCAAGAGAAATAAAAAAACTTAGAAGTGAGTTGTATGCCATCACAGCATCGCACACAGGTAAAACACCAGAGCAAATAGCTGAAGATAGTGACAGAGATTTTTGGATGACAGCCTTAGAAGCAAAAGCTTATGGTTTAGTAGATGAAGTTTTACTAACTAACCCAAGAAAAGAAAACAGACAATAAAAAACAATTAAAAAAAATAAAATGGCATTAGAATTAACAGACGCTAATTTTGAAACAACAGTTTTAAAAAGCGACAAATTAAGTGTAGTAGATTTTTGGGCAGAATGGTGTGGCCCTTGTAGAGCGATTGGTCCAGTAATTGACGAGCTTTCTAAAGAATATGAAGGCAAAGTTAATATTGGGAAAGTGAATGTAGATAACAACGCTAAAGTAAGCATGGATTACGGCATCACAAGTATTCCAGCAATTTTGTTTATCAAAAACGGACAAGTTGTTGATAAACAAATTGGTGCAGCTCCAAAAAGTATTTTAGACAAAAAAATACAAGCACATTTATAATTTAAGT
>JBMLOQ010000028.1:0-34787 GCA_049242885.1 Chitinophagaceae bacterium | reverse complement strand
TTAAAAACATTAAATCTCAATAAAAAAATTAGCCATACAATTAGCCCAATAATCGCAATAATTACTACAAAGCATGTGTGAATAAAAATGGGTGTATCGCTACGAGCATCATTTGGAATAATGGCAAAAATGCTACTTAAAAGTATTATGGACATTAAACCATAATACAATACCCAATGAAATCGAGTGCTGTATAATTCTGGTTTATTTTTGAGTAGATACTCATCGTATTTTTTTATAAATTTTGGAGCTAATGGGCGGTTCATATAAATAAGTTTTTGGGGTTAAAAAAAGCGTTTAGTGCTGTTGCTTATGTTTCTAAAATAATTTATTTCAATGCTATTTTGAATTAGTAATTCTAGCATTTGTATATGCGATAAACTTGTACTTTGCAAAGTATAAAATCCACCATTAAACCCAATTTGTACTTCCTCATTTGTAAAGCATTGTTGTAATTTTTCTTTGGGTGATGGGGTTTCTACTTCAATCACAAATTTTTTACTAATTTCTGCATTTTTACTTTGGTATAAAAGCTTGCCTTGTTTTAAAAATAAAATATCATCAGCAACTTTTTCTACTTCGTGCAATTGTTGTGAGCTTAGTACAATACCCATTGGATTGTAAGTACTCTTTGCTAAAAATTGTAAATCGGTAAGTATTGTTTGTTGTGCAGCAATATCTAAATTGGCAAGTGGTTCGTCTAAAATTAAAAGCTGAGGCTTTTGTAATAAAACCCTTGCAATTTCAAACCTTGTTCTATAGCCACTGCTTATTTGATTCCAAGTGAGATTGGCAAACTTGGTGAGGTTTAAACGCTCTAACATAAAGTTCACCATCAAGTCGTTTTCACTTCCTTTAATACCACTTAATGATGCCGAAAAATGTAAGTTATCTTTTAGCAATCCATGCCATTTTGGTATTCGTTGAGGTATAAATGCTACATGATGCTTTATTGTAAAATCATCAGGATTGTTTAGCATATCAAACTGCAACAAACCATCATCAATGCTTAATTCTCTTGCTAGGCTGCGTAGTAACGTAGTTTTTCCATTTCCATTTTCGCCAACAATTCCAATAATCTCTCCAGGCTTAATGCTAGTGCTTAAAGCATGCAAACTAAAATTGCCTTTGCTATATTGTTTTTTAATTTGAGTAGCTGTAAACAAGTTTTTGGATGAAAAATTGGCTACATTTTTTGGTAGAAAATTTTGAACTTGTGTAATTAATGTGTTTATGTTTTGATACAACAAATCGTCAATATTTTTTTTGCTGTTAAACTGTGTGCTAATATTTATGGCTTGTTGTAAATAGCTCTGTTGTTGACTATCTAAACAAAGGTCGAGTAATCTACGAATAAGTAAATCGTTGTCGCCTTGTTTTAAATAGTTTTCAATTTCATTTATTCTTTTAATAAAAGATGGGTTAGCATTTGCTACATTTTCGTTTTCTAAATTAGCAGTCATGTAAAAAAATTTCGATAAAAATAGTGAAACTCAAAATTCAGCTTGTTAAAATTATTTAATTGAATTTGCAATAATTATAGCATTCCTTTATCGTTCATCAACTTATAAATTTTTTGTAGTTCGAGTTTTTCGGAAGTTGTAAGTTTTTCGTGCTTGTTAAAATTATTGTATAGCCCAATAACTGCTTTGTGTTGAGGGAATTTTGCTAAAATGGCTGTTAGCATTTCTTGGCTTTCTGTATCTACTTTTTGCTCTTTTAAAACAATGGTTTCTTGTTTTTTATTACGTGTAGGAAGTTTTGAAATAGTAGATTCTAAGGTTGCCAATAATCCAGCAGGTAAGTTGGGTACTTTTTCTGCTTTATAATATAACGCTTGCAATTGTCCTTTGGTTAAAAAGCCCCTGTCTTCATATTGGTTCATTAGGCTTAATAATGTTAAATCTTGTTGCCTAAAATGTTCGTAACAGCAGGTAAGTACTTTATCTACAAAATCTATATTTCCTTTTTTTATTTGCATAAATTATTCAAAAAATTTACAGTTGGCAAAGTAATTCGTAAGCTAATTGATTACTATTTTCTATTGCTTTTTTTATTTGCCATTTTTGTTTATTTCTTTCTCCAACCATATTGCTTATACCTCTTATTTGAATATATGGAATATTTAAATTGTTGCACACATAATGCAAGGCTGCCCCTTCCATACTCTCTACTTGTGCATTATATTTTTTAATGTATAAATCTTTAATTGAAGAATTTGTAGTGATGGCATTTACTGTAATGCCTATAGCTGTTAATGAATTTTTAGTCTTTATTTTTTTGCAGTATTTGTTTATTAAAGCTTTGTTGGTAAATGGTTTTGCATTTGCTTTTGCAAAACCTAAATCAAAAACATCGTTCCATAAATTATTTTCATGTACACCTACATCTGCTAAAAATTCTTTATTAATAATAACAGCATCACCCAATTTAAAATCTTCTGAAAAACTTCCTCCAATACCGACCTGAAACACATAATCAAATTGTTGTTTTGTAAGCAGTTGTGTAAGAAAAAAACAAGATATCATACTGCCAACTCCTGTATAAAAAAAGCTAAACTCAGTATTGTTTATTTTATTGTTTTCTTTCTTTATTATTTTTTTTAAAGGTTGTAGTTCTTGTTTTGTGGCAGCTACAATTGCAATGTTAAGTTTCATATTTAAGTGTAGTTACAAATTACAAACTAAGTTTTACAATAGCTTCTTGTGCTGCTTTTTGGCTAGCATCTTTTTTGTTAAATGATTTTGCCGATGAAATTATTTCTTCATCTACAACCACATTCATGGTAAATAATCTTCGGCCAGCTTCCATTTTTTCATCAGCTAAATCAAAGCTTAGGGCTTTACCGTTTTTACTTGCCCACCCAATAAGTTTGTTTTTTAAGTTTATATCAATTAACTCTAAACTATCGACAAACATGTGAGGAATTACAAGATGTTTAAGCACCCAAGTTTGAGTTTTTTTATATCCTTTATCTAAATATACAGCTCCAACTATTGCTTCTAATGTATTCCCAAAAATGGCACTTCCTCTAAGGCTAGAGTCGGTTTTGTTATACATGGTAATTTGCTTTAAACCAAGTTTTACAGCAACATCATTTAGTTGTTGGCGATTTACCATTTTGCTTCTCATTTCAGTTAAAAAGCCTTCGCCTTTATAAGGGTAACGTTTAAATAAATAATCTGCAACTATGCTGCTTAGTATGGCATCGCCTAAATATTCTAATCTTTCATTATTTGCATCTGCACTTTCTTTAATGCTTCTGTGGCTAAGTGCAATTTCGTATAGCTGCAAATTACTAGGCTTAATGCCTAATACGTTTTGCAATTGATTTTTTAAATTTTTTTTTGCAGCAGAAGTAAATAAAACTGTAACTAAATTCACACTACAAATTAATGTTATTGTAATTGCTTAAAAAAATTTAAAGCATAAAACACTAATTAGGTTTTAAACATCAAGTGTTTTATGCTTTAAATTTTAGTTATCGTAAACACTAGTGTAACTTATTAAGCATTTCTTTTGCATTAGCATTATTGGGTTCTAATTGTAATACTTTATTGTACATTAGAATGGCGTTTTCTTTATCATTTAAATTAAAATAGGCTTCGCCCAAACTATCAAAAACATTAGCAACATTTGGGTACATAGCACAATTGATTTTAAAAATATTTATTGCTTCAGTATAGTTTTTTGCTGCCATAAGTACATAACCATAAGAATTTAATTCTCCACTGTGTTTTACTAAAGGTTTTAAAACTTTGGCGTAGTTATCAATAACTTCTTGGCTTAAATTTTTCTTTTTGTTTCTTACATTTTTATTCCAATAATACAAGGCTTTGTACTTAGGGGTATATGGTAAACCAGTGAGTATTGTAGCCAAATCTTTTTCAAAACTTTCTAGTGGCGTTTCAACAATTCTTCCTATTTCTTTATTGTTTTCATAAACAATAAATGTGGCAACGTTATGTATAAATTTAAATTGTTCTTCGTGCTGAGGACTTTGTTTTCTATTGGTTTCTCCATGGTCAACAAATATCAAATGTATGTTACTAGTGTCTACTTGTGCTGCTTGTAAAATTTTAATCACTTTAGGAACTTCTCTTTTTGTATCACCACACCAAGTACCCAAGAAAATTTCTATGGTTTTGTTTTGAAGTAAAGGTGTAATTTTTGAAATTGTCAAAGAATCAATTGTATAGTTATTATAATTTGTTACAAACCAACGAGCATAGGGTTGTTTGTATAACTGCGATAAACTGTTTCGACCCAAAAGCATAGTATCATTGGGTTTTATTACTTCTTGATTTTGAATTGGACTATTTGAAAGTTTAGAAATAGAGGTGCATGATGCCATTATTGCCACAACAAGGCAAATGAATATATTTTTCATTTTTTTAAATTGATGATTGGCTGTGTGTGCTTTGTAAGAATTTGCATAATCGTTTTTTTAATATGCAAACGACAGCTCTACTTACATTATAAGCACAACAGCAGGTAAATAAAATAATTTTACAAGTAATATCTAATATACCCTAAATTGAAGTTGAAGTAAAATCTATACTTTACTAGATAGGGTATAATATATGTTTAAACAAAAGTGGTAATTGCAGGAGGATGAAAAACTTCTTGTAAATAATTGTATGAAATTAAGTTTTTATAAACAGGATTTTGTTTGATATCTAGGACATTTCCCTTAGAACAGAAATTAAATTTTGTTTCGCTAAAGTATTTATCAACTTGTTTAAACTCAATTTGTTTATGCTCGTGATGTAGCATTTCATTTTTGCTTTTTGATTCGCTATTATCAACATTTAAAAGTAAACAATCGCAAACGTTACCACTAGATATTGTAAAAACAGTAAATATACATTTACTAAAATCCAATATTTGTACTGCTTCAGGAGTGTATAAGCTTATAGCAAATAATATGATTATAATTTTTTTCAATGTAATATTTCTATGCTAATGTATATCTTTTTTTTAATTCACTGCAAATTCTTGTAATAGTATTTTCAAATGGGGTATAAGTAAAATTTGGAAACTTATCTATCAACTTGTTGTTTTTAAAATGAACAACCGCTTGAGCTGTATGTGCTGTTTCTTTAGTAAGTAATGGATTTTTTTTAGTAAAAAAACTTTTAATTGCCTCAACTCTCCATACAATAGCTGCAATAAAAGGTGTAACTTCTTTATAAGGTGGTTTTTTGCCAAATGCTTTGGCAATGCTTGTAAATACTTGTTTGTAGGGTAAATTATAGCCACACAGAATATACCTTTCGCCAGTTATGTTACTATTCATTAGCAGTATCATTGCTTGTACAACATCTAAAACATCAACAAAACCACTTACACCATTTGTGTACCACGGGAATTCATTAAAAGCATTTTTAAAAATGGCAGTACTACCATTATCCCAATTGCTATTTCCTAAAATAATGGTGGGATTTACACATACAGCTTCTAAGCCTTCAGCAACACCACGCCAAACTTCCATTTCTGCCAAGTATTTAGTTTGGCCATACACACTATTGCTGGTTTCTTTAGTCCAATTCATGGTTTCATCAATAGCTGTATTTTTTCTTATTCTACCTAAGGCAGCAACACTACTTACATGCACAAGGCGTTTTACATTATGTTGTAAACAAGCATTTACAATATTTGCAGTACCCTCAATATTATTTTTAAAAAGCAATTCTTTTTCTTTTGGATTAAATGAAACCGTTGCAGCACAATGATAAACATGTGTAATGCCTTCAAGTGCTTTATAAACTTCAGTAACGTCTAAAATGTTTAGTTTTAACCAACTAATGTTGCTGTTGTTATTTGTTGGTTTTGTTGAGTTATATGTAGCAATAATTTTATGATCCTTGCTTAACTCATTTACTAAATGCGAGCCAACTAATCCAGTACCACCTGTAACTAAAATCATTAATTAATTATTTAAGTAAATGTTTTGATTAGGTTTTCCAAAACCATTTTTGCTTTACAAAGAAAATAGTTATTAGGCTTACAAAGCCAGTAAATAAAACTCCTTTTAAAAATCCTATAAAAACATTTGTATTCATAGCATCATATAATGTTTTTGTATTTGTTAAGGAAAGTATTGGTAGTAATACTAAACTTCCTGCTACATAGGCAACCATTGGATTTTTTCCATTTGTAGCAAAAAAATGAATGATTGATTTTGTAAACGAAAATGAAGTTAAACTATCAAACACTACTAAACTTAAAAAGGCAAGTCCACTAGTTACAAAATAATAACTATATGTAGAGCTATCTTTTTTTATCCCTCCTTCGTAAGCTTCAAAAAACAACCCCAGCAGTAACAGGTAAAAGCCTATTTTTAGAAACCTAGTTTGTGTTGAGTTTTTGCTATTTTGTGCTAAATACTTAATTGATGTTAGTGCGGCGGTTGCAGTTATAATTACATTTAAATAAAGCTGTCTTGTAAATAGTGCATACACATTAAACACAATTACAAAAAGTAAAATTGTAGTTAATACATTATTCTTTGTTGATAATTTTTGAACTTTTTCTGTAGTATTTTTCACAAGAATATCACCTGCAATTGTACCAGGAATAATTATAAATAAATATTTTAGAAAATAAAATTTATATAGCCAATCAAACTTATATCCAGCAAGCTCGTTAAAATTGAATATACTTTTTGCAAAACCATTACCTGGTTCTTTAGCAGCTAAAAATATGGCCATTATAAATGGTAAAATTCCAATCCTTAAAAGTGAATTATTATAAGTGAAGTAATATATTAAAACACCAAAAAGTGCCATATTGGCAAGTACCATTAAAATGATATCACTTTTGTAGAAATCAAATCCATTGCCTTTCCAAAAAGGTAATAGAAATAATAGCAGTATTGCTACTATAAAACTAAGAATTTTTAATGCAAAAAATAACTTTCTATACTTTGGTATTTTGTTTTCATAAAATTGAAAAAACAGTAATGCAAAAGATAGTAGAGAAAGCAAATGCTCTTTTGTTTTTGGGTTTTCGGCAATAACCCAAGCTTTCATATGTTGTGTAAACAATGCAAAAAATGCTAGTAGTAAAAAACGTTTAATCGCAATTGTTGAGATTGATGTAAAAGAAGCACCTTCTTTTATTTTATTGTGCAAAGCCAATGGTATAGCTGCACCCATAGAAAATAAAAAAAACGGAAAAACTAAATCTACCCAAGTAATTCCAGCAATTTGAGGATTAAATTTATGCAATGGAGGAGGCACCTGTGCATGGTACATCCAAGCAGGTAAAACATCACCAAAAGCAATGCTGCCACTTAAAATCATTGTTAAAATAGCAAAACCTCTTAGAGCATCTAAAGATTCGTTTCTAGTGTTCATGCAACTAAAGTACATAATTAATGTAAATATGCATTTTTCGATTTTCTATAAGGTAGCTATTTGATAATCAAAATTGTTTATTTTAACATTTGGATTAAACTATAAATTAGGTTTATAAAAAACTATTAACCTTGGTTTTATGGAAAATATTTCTTTATTAATCTTTTTTGAAATTTTATAAAATGAAAAAGTTATTGTTAAGTTCATTAGCATTAGTGATTGCTATTGCAAGCATATCGCAAGTTGCTAAGCCAAAAGTTCCCAAAAAACCTAAAGTTGAAATGTCAAAATTTACTCCTCCAAAAATTGTAAAAGATGAGGAAGTAAAAAGTGAACCACCGCCACCGCCTCCTCCTAGCAAACCAAAGGTTGGTAAAAATGTAAAAGTTCCTCCACCACCGCCACCTCCTCCTTCAAGAAAAAAAGGATAAAGGGTAAAAAAAAACAACGATTTATTCGTTGTTTTTTTATTCTTTCCAAATAATAGAATTACCATCATTGTATTCATTGTTTTCCCAAAGATTGTTGTTGGGATCTATAATCCATTTTCCATCTACAATAAACTTGTATAGGTTTTTTCCTTGTGGCAAATACACGTTAGCCATCCAAACACCATTTACCAATTTCATTACAGTTGCATTTTTTCTCCACCCATTAAAATTTCCAGCAACATACACTTTTTTTGCCTTTTCAAAGCCAGGTAAACTAAAAGTATGATTAGCATTTATTAATAAAGTTGTGCCATCTTCCTCTATATTCTTTAAAATTTCACCTTCTTGGTTTACAAAACTATTATCTACTTTAAATCCAAATATGTGGCTGCCATTTTCTACCACATAATTGGTTGCCCAACCACTATCATTTTTTTCTAATAACACTTCATAATCTCTAAAATTGTTGAAGCTGCCAACTAAAGTTACTTTTTTTGCTTGTGTAAATCCTTTTAAATAAAAACTACTTGGATTGCCAATTTGTTTTACCGAATTGAATTGATTATAAAACTCATTAGGATATTTTAATGGGTTTGCTGGGTCAGTAATCCAATTATCGTCTACTACAAATCTATATGTATAATTTCCATCAACTAAATACAAATTTGCAAACCAACCGCTATCTGTTTTTATCATTTTAATATTGCCATCTTGCCATTTATTAAAACTTCCAACTAGAAAAACCTTTTTAGCGTTGGTATAGTTTGGCAAAAAAAATCGGGTATTGCTTTTACAAAGTAATGAGTTGTTGTTGCCTTCGTCGTCACTTTCTATTTGTTCATTTAAAGGATCAACAGTCCATTCGCCATCTACAAGAAATTTATAAAAATGTTTTCCTTGTATAAGCGGTATGGTAATTGAAAATTCATTATTTTTTTCCTTTTGCATGGGTAGTGCATTGCGTCTCCAATTTGTAAAGCTTCCAGCTAATAAAACTTCATTTGCTGTTTTAAATGGTTTGTAAGTAATTGTAATAGTACTATCTGTTTCAGTGGGAATTTTGTTTTTTTTGAAACGATTTATCAAATATCTATTGTTAAATAAAAATGGACTAGTGTTTTTAAGAATGGGGGTTATAAAAGGTTCATTGCTTTTTTTAACATAAAGTTCAGAAGATTCAAAATTTTTGGTAATTGTAAGCCAATTGTTATCGTTGTTTTCAATTGTCCAACCATGTTTATTCAAACTATCAGTAAAATTATCTTTAATTAATAAGTGTAACATTAATTCGCCAAGTTTGAATTTGTTGCTTACACTGTCAATTTGTTTTTGTGTAAGATTTTTATTGGCTTTAATAATCATTTTGCCATTTTTAATGCCAAATGAAAATGGTGGTTGTGCTATAGTATTGGTGCATAAACACAACAGAATAAAGCACAATATTATTTGTGTGTATGTTTTTTGTTTTAATATGAATAATGGTTTTACTGCCATATATACATTTGATTATTGGTAAAGTTAAAGCCAATTTTTTGAAGCGATAAAAAATCGAATCCCAAAACACCATCTACACAGCCTAGGTAAGAAAAACAAGTTTTTTCTAAATTGGTTACTATAAATGGCAAATTACTCAATTTTTTATTGCCTATGGTTAAATCTTCAATTTCGCCTTGTATAGCTTCAATTTTATTACTTCCAATTCCTGTTAATAAAGTTTTGCCCAATACGTTTAATTTATCAAAAATTATATTGGGTAATTTACTATGCAAAATATTGGTTTCGGCAGCACAATCTATTATAAATTTTAATTTTTTATTGGCAATGGATGCTTGTACAATTAGCCTATTATCGGTAATGGTAAAGGGTAATATTTTTACAATATTTGTGTCACCAATTAATTTGTTTTTATAGTTTTTTGAAAATTTTTTGTTTATAATGGTAAACTGTAATGTGCTATTTTCAAAATCAAAAATTACTTCACAGTTACTAAAAAATTTTATACCAATTAAGCCAATGATTTTTAGTTTTCTTGCATTTTCAATATGACCAAGAGGCAAAAGATCTGCTTTTAGTTGATTTTCAAAAAGTTTGCCAAATACAAATTCAGATATAATAATTTGCTCAACATTACTAACTGTTCCATTTATGCCATTGCTTTCCCCACCACTTTCTGTATCAGTAATTGTTTTATAGTTTCTAAAATAGGTTTGGTTTAAAACCAATCCAGGATTGCCAGAGTCAATTATAAAATTGCCTTGGACGCTATCAACTTTGGCTTTTACTACAATTAGGTTGCCTGCTTTTGTAAATGGAATATTAAATCCTATAGTATCTTTTTGGTCATTTATGCTATAAGTAATGCCATTAAAATGCACAGGAATCTTATCCAAACTATTGTTGTTGGCAAATAAGATTAACTTAAAACAAGTTAAAAATATGGTTAGGGCAAGTTTTATAATATACTTTCAACAAATTAAGTATAGTTTTTCTTCAAAAAATAATTTTTTTAAAAAATAGTTGTTTATGCAACTATTTTTAATGTAGTTTTGTTTTTTGTAATCAACAAAATATTGTTTGCAAGTAAAATTGTAATATGAAAAGAGCAATAAAAAAAGTAGCCGTTTTAGGCTCTGGTGTAATGGGAAGCAGAATAGCATGCCATTTTGCAGGTATAGGTGTACAAGTGTTGTTGCTAGATATTCAACCCAAAGTTGAAGAAGGTAAAAAGCACGACCCAAATAAAATTGTAAACGATGCATTAGCTGCTGCCTTAAAAAGCAATCCTAGTCCAGTGTTTACAAAAGAAGTGGTTAAAAATATTAAAACTGGAAATTTTACAGATAATATGAAAGATATTGCCCATGTAGATTGGGTAATTGAAGTAGTTGTAGAAAGATTGGATATTAAGCACCAAGTTTTAAACGAAGTTGATAAGTTTCGTACCAAAGGCACATTAATTACAAGTAATACTTCGGGAATTCCTATTCACTTAATGGCTGAAGGTAAGAGTGAAGATTTTAAAGCACATTTCTGTGGCTCTCATTTCTTTAATCCACCACGCTATTTACGTTTATTAGAGGTAATTCCTACTCCAAATACAAAACAAGATGTTGTTGATTTTTTAATGCATTATGGTGATTTGTATTTAGGAAAAACAACAGTATTGTGTAAAGACACTCCAGCATTTATTGCCAATAGAATTGGTGTGTATAGCATTATGGCCATTTTTAACCTTATGGATAAAATGGGCTTAACAATTGATGAGGTTGATGCTCTTACAGGACCAATAATTGGTCGCCCAAAAAGTGCCACTTTTAGAACTGCCGATGTTGTAGGTATTGATACCTTAGTGAAAGTTGCCAAAGGCGTTGCTGAAAATTGCCCAAATGATGAGGCTAAAGCAATTTTCGACATTCCTGTATGGTTAAACAAAATGTTAGAAAACAATTGGTTAGGCGATAAAACAGCTCAAGGATTCTTTAAAAAATCTAAAACTGCAGAAGGAGCAAAAGAAATTCTTACCCTTAACCTTAAAACAATGGAGTATGGGGCAAGAGTTAAACCAAAATTTGCTAGTGTAGATACTGCAAAAACTATAGATGATCTAAAAGCAAAAATTAAAATGCTTTGTGCAGCAATGGATAAAGCAGGTGAATTTTACAGAGCTTTTCACGCCATGTTGTTTAGCTATATTTCTCACAGAATACCTGAAATAAGCGACGAAATTTTTAGAGTGGATGATGCTATGATGGCAGGTTTTGGTTGGGAAATTGGTGCTTTTGAAACTTGGGATGCTTTGGGTGTTGCTAAAACAGTTGAACACATGAAAGCTGGTGGCTTTGCAGTAGCTCCTTGGGTTGATGAAATGTTGGCTAATGGCATCACAAGCTTTTACAAAGTAGAAAATGGTAAGCGTTTGTGTTATGATGTAAGCTCAAAAGCTTACAAAGCCTTACCTGGTGGAGATTCTATCATTGTAATGAATCACCATTCTGATAAAACCATTTGGAAAAACAGTGCTTGCCGAGTGTATGATTTAGGAAACGATGTTGCAGGTATTGAGTGGAGTACAAAAATGAATAGCATTGGTGGAGAAGTGCTTGAAGGGTTACAAAAAGCTATTTCAATTGCTGAAGATAAATTTAAAGGACTAGTTGTAGCTAATGAAGGCCCAAATTTTAGTGCAGGTGCAAACGTAGGTATGATATTTATGTATGCCATTGAACAAGATTGGGATGAGTTAGATATGGCCATTCGGATGTTCCAAAATACAATGATGAGGGTTCGATACAGCAGCATCCCTGTTGTTGTAGCTCCTCATGCTTTAACATTAGGTGGTGCATGCGAATTAAGTTTACATGCCGATAAAGTGTGTGCTGCTGCAGAAACTTATATTGGATTAGTTGAATTAGGCGTTGGTTTAATACCTGGTGGTGGTGGTACAAAAGAATTTGTATTACGTGCCAGTACCGATTTACATAAAGATGAACCAGAAACCAATACACTTAAAGAAAGATTCTTAAGCATTGCTACAGCAAAAGTAGCAACAAGTGCTGCCGAAGCTTTTGAAATGGGTATTTTACGAAAAGGTCAGGATGAAATTGTAATGAATATTAACAGAAGAGTTGCTGAAGCCAAAAAAAGTGTAATTGAATTGTACGATGCTGGTTATACCATGCCAATTCAAAGAACAGATATTAAAGTAATGGGTCAACAAGCACTTGGTGCTATGTATGCTGGTGTTAATGGCATGTGGAGAGGTGGATATGCTACAGACCACGATGTATTAATTGCTAAAAAACTAGCATTTGCAATGTGTGGTGGTGATTTAAGTGAGCCAACTTTAGTAAGTGAGCAATACTTGCTAGATTTAGAGAGAGAAGTATTTTTAAGTCTTTGTGGCGAACGTAAAACTTTAGAACGTATTCAAAGTGTTTTAAAGAGTGGGCGACCAATTAGGAATTAAACATAAGCAAGCTCTAATAAAACCTTTCTTAGTAAATCAAATTATTTTTTATTTAAACTGCCCTTTTTTGGGCAGTTTTTGTGTATTCAACTCCATAAACTTATAGTTTTTCCACAATTTTAATATGCAAAAAATATTGAAGCAAAACGTGCGTTATTTATTTATAATTACGTTACCCTGATGATTATAGTAAGAACAGTACCCTTATTGGCCAGCTTGTTCCTATTGGCTGGCCTAGTAGGGTGTAAAAAAGAAGTTGAAACTGTTTTCGTAAACACTGCAAATATTCCAGATACCACAGGTCAAGTTTTATATTTACCATTTACTGGTAATGCAATAGACAGCAGTAATTATAAAAATACAGCACAAGTTTTTGGTGTTACCCCAACCACTGATAGATTTAATAGAGGAGATAGAGCTTATTACTTTAATGGTACAAATGCTTATATAACATTACCTTACAGCAATGCCTTAGATTTAAAAGTTAGTTTTTCTCTTTGTTGTTGGATTAAACCAGATGGTTACCCTAACGATATTAGAGGCATAATTTGGCATGGAGATGCAGCAAGTGGAAAAGATCCTTACGTACTTTATTATAAAAATACAGGGTCTGGTGTCACCTTATCTGCAAGAAAAGATGTACTAGATGGTCTTACTTACAATGAACTTTTTTTACCCAACAATACTTTTTTTAGTGGCACTTGGAACCATGTAGTGGCAACATATAATGGTACTACACATACTTTTAGATTTTATATAAATGGGGAGTTGCTATCAACCACTAACTATACCACTAGCCAAATAAACTATCCAACAAATAATTTTTGGACTACCATTGGTGGCATAGAAATAAACAACGCTTTGTTTAAAGGAAAACTTGATGATGTTAGAATCTTTAACAGAGAAATTTCTGCTGCCGAGGTAAAAACTATTTTTCAGTACTAGCAATATAGGTAGTTTCCAAAATCATTATTTACTTATTATTATTCTTAGTTACATTTGCAGCATTGCAGAAAGATTTGTTTATTGTTCGCACTGCATGTTTCTATCTTTTTATTTGAACTAATAAACATACCACCCACACACAGGTAGTTTTTACTCAAATCAAAATTTAGGAGAAATTCGTATAGATAATTTGTTTATACAATCATCAATATCAAATATTGAATACAAAATATTAAATTTATTATGCATCCTATATATAAAGATTTAGAACATAGAATTTTAGTGATTGATGGTGCTATGGGTACCATGATACAACGTTA
Organism: Chitinophagaceae bacterium; assembly: GCA_049242885.1. GTDB lineage: Bacteria > Bacteroidota > Bacteroidia > Chitinophagales > Chitinophagaceae > CAIVPM01. The sequence continues at coordinate 20,764 of JBMLOQ010000028.1, read as the reverse complement.
TAAACTACAAGAAGAAGATTATCGTGGTGAGCGTTTTAAAGATTGGCATGTAGATGTAAAAGGCAATAATGATTTGCTTTGCATCACCCAACCACAAATAATTACTGCAATTCATAAAGAGTATTTAGAAGCTGGGGCAAGTATTATTGAAACCAATACTTTTAGTAGTACTACTATAGCAATGGCTGATTATGAAATGGAAGCTTTTGCTTACGAACTTAATGTTGCTGCAGCAAGTTGTGCTTTAAAGGCTGTTGAACAATATAAAACTGAACATCCAGAAGATGAAACAACAAAATATGTTGCAGGTAGCATTGGTCCTTTAAATAAAACACTATCTCTTAGCCCAGATGTTAACAATCCAGGCTTTAGAGCCTTAACTTTTGACGATGCTGTAGCAGCTTACCATCAACAAATTAAAGGCTTAGTAGATGGTGGGGTAGATATTATTTTAATAGAAACTATTTTTGATACATTAAATGCAAAGGCGGCCATTTTTGCTACAAAAAAGTTTTTTAAAGAAGCTGGCAAAGAACTACCAGTAATGATTAGTGGTACAATTACTGATGCTAGTGGTAGAACATTGAGTGGCCAAACATTAGAAGCTTTTTATATTTCTGTTAGTCATGCAAAACCATTGAGTATAGGCTTAAACTGTGCTTTAGGAGCCAATGAAATGAGACCACATATTGAAGAGTTATCTCAAATTGCTAGTTGCTATACTAGTGCATACCCTAATGCAGGATTGCCAAATGCCATGGGTGAATATGATGAACAGCCACATCAAACAGCTCATTTTATTGAAGATTGGGCTAAAGAAGGTTTTGTAAATATTGTTGGTGGTTGCTGTGGTACAACACCTTCACATATTAAGCACATGGCAGATGCAGTAAAACATATTAAACCTCGTAAAAGGCCTATTGAAGCGTTTTCTTTGTAGTTATAATTTTGATATTTGGGTAATATTATTGTCATGAATTTAACCATCAAACTGTTTTGTGGAATTTCTACTATATTGCAATCTTTAGTTTAACTACAATTGTTTTAATAATGACTTCGATTAATAAAATTCTTGAACAGCAACAGCCACAAAAGCCAAAAAAAACCTTGGCAGAAAAACTAAATACAGTAAGAAATATTGTAATGGCTCTAGCTTTTTTAATAATGGGAATTTTAATGATTTTTCCTGAACAACTAAAAGCCGATATGCTGCTGCAATTTTCCGAATTGCAACGTTATCTTTTTGGTGGAATATGTGTTTTATATGGAGGGTTTAGAATTTTTAGAGCATTTTTAAGCACAAATAATTAATCATATGAAGTTCGTGGCTCAAATATTTATTGTGATTATTTGTTGTTGTACTTCATGCAACAATAAAGCAGGCAATAAGCAAACACCGCTATACGATACCTTTGATTATGGAACAATTAATATAAGTGTTGACGAAAGTTTTAAGCCAGTTATAGAAGAACAATTGCAAATGTATCATTTCACTTATCCCAATACAAACATCAAAGTTTCTTATAAGTCTGAAGTTGAATGTTTTAAAGATTTGTTAAATGATAGCGTAAGAATGATAATTTCTGCAAGGTCATTATCTAGCAAAGAATTTGAAATTTTTAAAAACAATTTAGGCTTTGAACCCAAAAATTTAAATGTTGCTTTTGATGCTGTAGCAGCCATAGTAAATATCAATAATAAGGATAGTATATTTAGCTATAATGAACTTGTAGATATTTTAAGTGGAAAGAAAAATTATCAAGTAATTTTAGATGGAAATAATGCTACAAGTACTGTAAAATACTTAAGTGACAGTATTTTGAGAGGAAAACCGTTTGGTAAAAATGTTGTAGCAACTAATGGCTCTGACAGTGTAATTGCACTGCTTAAAAAAACGCAAAATGCTATTGGTTTTGTAAGTAATTGTTGGATAAGTAATCCATTTAATGAAGTACAAGCTGAGCATAGAAAAAAAGTAAAATTAGCACTAATTGAATGTAAAATTTGTGATGAACCAGGTACTTTTGCTAAAGCCACACAAGCAACTCTAATGTATGGACAATATCCTTTGGCACGTCCCTTGTATTACATTATTAAAGAAAGTTCTCAAGGATTAGGTACAGGATTTGGCAATTTTTTAAAACACGAACGTGGGCAATTAATTTTTAAAAGAGCAGGATTAGCTCCAGCAGTTATTAATTTTAATAAAAGGGCTACACGACTTTAAAAAATAAAAAACTTCATTATTTAAATTTCAATGGATTAAAAATTTAATATTGTCGTCGCCAAAAAAAACAAAAAAAAGTATAGCAATTTTTAAAAATATAAACAACGAAGAAATATGAAAAAATCAAGTTTTTTATTAGCTGCATTAGTGCTTGTACTAAGCTTCACAAAAGCTCAAGGTGTAGTCGATGCTATTAAAATGCTTAATTATGGAAAAGCAAAAACAGCAAGAGAAGCGTTTAGTAAATTAGTTACTACAAATCCTAAAGATGCTGTAGCTATATATTGGCTGGGGCAAACCATGATTGCAGAAGATGATGTAAAGGGAGCAAAAGCACTTTATCAAAAAGCACTACAAGATGGTGTTAATGATCCTTATATGTGGGTAGGTACTGCTCATGTAGATTTATTGGAAGGAGGAGATTTAAACAGCTCTAAACAAAGATTTGAGCAAGCCATCACAGCCACTAAAGAATTAAAAGGAAAAAATAAAGGAAAAGATAATCCTACAATTCTAAATATTATTGGACGTGCAAATTGTATTGGACGTTTAGTAAGCGATGGAAGTAGTAAATATGGCGACCCGTTGTATGCTATTGAAAAATTAAAAACAGCAGGTGAAATTGATTTAACAACACCAGACTATTTTATTACCATGGGAATTTGTTATAGAAAAATGGGAGGAGAGTTTGGTGGCGAGGCTCAAAAGGCATATACAGAAGCTATTCAACGTGATCCAAAAAATGCACAAGCTAATCATTTAATTGGTAAAATTTATCTCAGTCAAAGTAATAAACCATTTATGGAACAATACTTTAATGCTGCAATTGCTGCTGACCCTACTTACGGTCCTGTGTATTTAGATTATTATACCTACTACAGCAACAGAGATGTAAATGTTGCTAAAGAAAATATTGAAAAGTATTTACAAAATTCTGATAAAGATTGTAGAAATGATTATTTCTATTCCGACTATTTATTTAGAGCAGGAAAGTATAGTGAGAGTTTAGCAAAAGCTAAAGAATTGGAGGGTACAGATTGTAAAGCTCGAGTAAACATTTTATATGCTTATAATAATGATAGATTAAATGATAGTATAACAGCAAAGAAAAATATTGATGATTTTTTTGCAACAGCTCCAGCTGATAAAATTGAAGTGACTGATTTTGATATTGCAATTAAAGTATACAGCCGCTTTAAAGGAATGGAGAAACAAACTGTTGCCTTTATTACAAAAGCAATGGATGCAGATACTAGCAAAAAGGCTAAGATTGACTATGCTAACCAAGCAGCAGATATTTTTGGAAAAGCTGGAATGGGAAGTGACCAAGTAATTTGGCTTAAAAAAGCAATTGAATTAAAAGGAGTAATGAGTGAAGCCGACCATTATAAGCTTACAAATGCAGCATTTTTAAATAAAGATTACGCTCAAACCATTGAGTTAGCAAAATCTTATTTAAATGCTTTCCCAGATAAACCACAGCCTGCTTCTTTTTTAAGAAAAGCAGCAATTGCTCTAGATACAGATAGTACAAAAGGTACAGCAATTGAACATTTAAGCTACCTTAATTCTGTATTAGAAAAAGACATTGAAAAAAATAAGAAAACTATTTTCAACAACTTATACTATATGCTTATTCATTTTGGTGATAAAACTAAAAATTACCCTAAAGCAATAGAGGTTTTAGATAAAATGTTGGCTATATTTCCAACTCCTGGCTCTGAAGAAAATAATTTTGCTGCACAACAAAAAACAATAATCACCAATGTGATGAATAAACCGGCTACTAGTCCAAAAACACCAAGCACACCAACACCTCCAAAAACAGGTGGAAAAGGTGCTGCAAGTGCTGGAGAAGTAACACCAGTAAATAGTTCAACAACTACAACACCAGCAAAAACAACTAAAAGCACTACGAAACCAGCTCCAGTAAAAAAGAAAAAGTAAATTTCATTATAATAGCAGTACATAAAAATAGCGTTGCCAATGGCAACGCTATTTTTATGTTTTTATATTAAGAATTATTTACTTAAGTGCATACTTCTTTCTTTATATAAAGTTCTAAAGTAAGGATCTCTTAAATCCTTAATAAATCTGATGGCCTCGCCAGTACTTTTCATTTCAGGTCCCAATTCTTTATTAACACCAGGAAATTTATTAAAACTAAAAACTGGTTCTTTTATTGCATATCCATCTAATTTTTTATTGATTTCAAAATCTGTTAGTTTATTTACTTCTAGCATTATTTTAGTAGCAATATTTAAGTAAGGAATTTGATATGCTTTAGCTATAAATGGTGTTGTTCTACTAGCTCTTGGATTAGCTTCAATTACAAAAACTTTATCATTTTTAATAGCAAATTGAATATTAATTAAACCTTTGATGTTTAACGCTTTTGCAATTTTTTCAGCATAAAATTCCATTGTTTCTATAATCAATGGTGTAAGATTAAATGCTGGTAAAACTGCATTACTATCGCCACTATGTATGCCCGCTGGCTCAATATGTTCCATTACACCCATTACATGAAAATTTTCGCCATCATAAATAGCATCTACTTCAGCTTCTTGGCAACGGTCTAAAAAATGGTCAATCAAAATTTTATTTCCTGGTATATGCTTTAATAAACTAACAACCGCCTTTTCAACTTCGTCATCATTAATTACAATTCTCATTCTTTGCCCCCCCAATACATAGCTTGGGCGTACCAAAACTGGGTAACCAACTTTGTTAGCAACAACGATAGCCTCATCAGCATCGTGTGCTGTGCCATATTCTGGATAAGGAATATCTAAAGATTTTAAAAGGTCACTAAAACGTCCTCTATCTTCAGCAATATCCATATTATCGTAACTGGTACCAATAATTTTGATTCCTTTTTGATGTAGCTTTTTAGAGAGTTTGAGTGCAGTTTGTCCGCCTAATTGAACTATTACTCCATATGGTTTTTCGTGTTCAATTATTTCCCATAAGTGTTCCCAATAAACTGGTTCAAAATACAGTTTATCAGCCATATCAAAATCGGTACTTACAGTTTCTGGATTACAATTAACCATTATAGCTTCAAATCCAGCTTCTTTAATGGCTAATAAGCCATGCACACAGCAATAGTCAAATTCTATTCCTTGTCCAATTCTGTTTGGGCCACTGCCCAAAACAATAATTTTTTTATTTGATGTTGAAATTGATTCGTTGTGTATTAGTGTAGATTGCATTTGTTTTTGAAATTGTTGCGAAACTAATTTTTTGAAGTTACTAGCAAAAAAAAACCCTCAAAAAATTTGAGGGTTATAATTTTAAAAAACTATTCTTCTGTTACTTGGAAGGTTACTAATTGTTTTTTTCTACTTTTTACTTGTACACCATTTTGTACACCAGGTTTCCATTTTGGACCCTTTTTAATTACTTTAATGGCTTCGGCAATTGTTCCATAATCTTCTCCTCCACCTACTTTGTCAGCACTTACGTCGCTGATGTTTCCTTCTTTATCAACTGTAAAAGAAACAGCAATTTGATATCTACCAATAGGTGCTCCATTGTCTTGTGGTGCATTTGCGTTAAGATTTCTTTCGAGATATCTAATCCATGCAGCTTGTCCACCAGGAAATTCGCTTTCAATTTGTACCGATGTAAATAGCTTATCGTAATCTTCAGCAGGTGCTGGTGCTTCTACTGTACCTGTACCTTTACTTTCAACTACAGGTGCAACTATTCCTTCATCTTTAGTACCTTCTTGATTAAAAGTACCAATTTTGGTTTCTTCTAATTTTTCTACATCAGGTGGTTTTTCATCTTCTTTTACTTCCTCATCTTTTACAATTTTTGGAGGAGTAAACTTAGTGATTTCCACTTTTGGTGGTTCTTGTTTAGGTGGTGGTGGCGGTGGTGGTGGTTCAGGCTTTTTTTCTTCTTGTTGTTTTACATTTTCAAGAGATAAATCTTGAACCAAAACATCGTTTTTAGTTTTTCCACCTTTATTGGCTAAAATAGACCCACCCATTACCAAAACTAATGCTCCAAACATTCCCAACAAAGCAATTTTAATACGCTTGTGGTAAGTTTTACGCATATCATAGGCACCATATTCTTTGTTTCGACCTTCGAAAATAATGTCTAAAACATCGGCCGTGAGAATTTTATTAATGTCCATTTTAATTTTTTTTAAAAGATTCTACATCTAATTTTTTTTCATAAAAATTATTTTGCTACACCAGCAGCTTCTGTAATTTTTACTAATTGGTCTTCTACTTCTGATATATCAACTAGTGCATAGCGTTTTATGATGCTTATTTGCATTTCGTCTAAAATATCTACTACATTTTTATAAGTACTCTCGCTATTAGGTTTAATGATTACCATTAAATCTTTTTCTGGAGTATTTTTTTTCTTATTCATAATTACAGTTCTAATACCCGTTTCACTTGTTCCAAAGTTTGATGCTTTGAATTTTGTGCTTGCATTAGAATTATCAATCATGCCTTCGTAGTAAAACACATTATTGTCTTTACCAAGTAAAATAGTTAGTACACCACTTTCTTTGGTTTTGTTTTGCTCATCAGGCTTATCAGCATCTTTTGGTAAAAATAACTTTAAACCAGTTGGCTGAGCCATAGTTGTTGTAAATATAAAGAATGTAATAAGTAGAAAACCAAGGTCTACCATTGGGGTTAAATCAACCCTTGTAGAAAGTTTTTTTCCTTTTTTTACGCCTGGCCCTTTCTTGTGTCCCCCACCAGACGAGGTATCCATTTCTGCCATGATAATCTATTTTAATGATTTAAAAATTATTCTTCTGTTCTTTTTCCAGAGTACTCTTCTTGTTTACGTTTTACGTATAAATCTGTACCTTGAGGAGCATTTTCAGGATTAGTTACCATTTGTAGTTTTAGTAAATCGTTCTTTTTAAAAGCATCCAAAACTGCTTTAAATGATGGGTATTTACTTAAATTATCACCTTTTAATAGAAGGTTCATTTTTGATCCTTCGTAGGTAGATTTTACATAAGTTAACCATTCAATTAATTCGTTGGCACCTTTAGTGCTATCTACTGGAATACCTGGCAACAACTCACCTTTTAATTGCTCTTTGGGAAGATTTAAAAATTGATTTAAACTGGCAAAAGAAGCACCAAAAAATTCGGCAGCTTTAAACTTTTTTACATCTATATTCAAACCTTTTGCAGCGTTGATTGCGTTTACTAAAGTTTCTTTTTTATCTACATCATCCATAGAAATAAAAACTTTACCCGTTTTATCAATTGTTACCAACACTACATCTTTTTCTGGAGCTTTTTTACTGCTTACTGAATTTGGTGTTTCAACAGTAATTGCCTCAGACGGTTTAAACTTAGTTGTTAATATAAAAAAGCTAAGCAACAAAAATGCCACATCGCACATGGCGGTCATGTCAATAATTGTGCTTTTTCTTGCAATCTTAGGACGTCCCATTGTAGTATTAATTTATTAGTTTCACAAATTATGATTCAAAATTTTGGTAATTCCACAAATATTATCTGTAGTTAGCAGCAAAACTTTGAGTTAAAGTGAAACCACTTTCATCAATACCATGAGTTATTCCATCAATTTTTGTAGTAAACATGTTGTAGAAAATGATTGCTAAAGCTGATGTTCCAATACCTAAAGCAGTATTATAAAGTGCTTCAGAAATACCTTTTGATAATTCTTCAGCAGCACCACCGCCACCGCCACCAGAACCTAAAGCAGAGAATGATTTAATCATACCTAATACCGTACCTAATAAACCTAATAAAGTTGCTACAGAAGCAATAGTAGATAAGAAAACTAAGTTTTTCTCTAACATTGGTAATTCAAGAGCAGTAGCTTCTTCAATTTCTTTTTGAATGTTAAGTACTTTTTGCTCTGTTGCTAATTCGTTGTTAGTAATCATTTCTTTGTACTTACGCAAACCAGCTTTCATTACATTACCTACGCTACCTTTTTGTTTATCGCACTCAGCTAAAGCTTTATCAATTTCTTTGTTGGCTAAGTTGTACTGCACTTTTCTAATAAACTCTGCACTGTTGCCAGCACCAGCAGCTTTTTTTACACTTAAAAAACGCTCAATCACAAATGTGATTACAGTTAAAAAACAACCAATTAATAATGGTACAATAATTCCACCCTCGTACATCATAGCTAAAGGTTTAGGAACTAAACCACCATCTTGAGGGTCTTTATGACTAGGCCAAAATCCGCCTGTAGCATCGGGCATTTTAAAGTTTGAATTGGCACCTAATAAAAAACGCCAAATAATGTAACCTGTTACAATACAAGCCAATGGAGCAATCCAAGAAATAGCATTACTGCTTTTGTGTGGTTGAACAGATGTTGTAGCTTTTGGTGCTACGGTTGGTTTAATGTCAGCCATGTTTAAATTGTTTTTGATTTAAAAAATGTTGTTATTAATATTTTTCAGACGGCAATTGTACTGAAAATAAATTGATTGAACCAAAACTTTTAACTAAAAATAATTTTTTGTTAAAATAGATTGTTTTTTTGTTGAACTCCAAATGGTTTGTTTTAATTTTTGTTGCTACAAATTCTAAATAGTAAAGGATTGCTTTTGATTAAGCAATCCCTATTAGTTTCATAAACTTTTTTTATTTTTAATAATTTGTATTTGTAAATGTAACTGGCAGCTTAAAATATACATCAACAGCTTTACCTGCTTGCATTCCAGGCTTCCATTGAGGCATTTTTTTAATTACTCGTTTTACTTCATTATCTAAATCTTCTCTTCCATTTTTTACAATTTCAATATTTTCTATGGCACCAGATTTATCAACCACAAATTTTGCAATAACTACTATTTTATCACCTTCATCCATATCATCTGGTTGTTTTAAATGCCTGAGCATAAACGATTTTAGGGCTTCAATACCACCAGGATATTCTGGTTGTTCTGAGGGGTTGTAAATTGGGGTATCTTCATTAGGTTCAATTGTGCCGTTGCCATCGTTTGAAATAGGTTTATTGATGTCACCAGTTCCTGGTTTATCTTCAGGGCCAGCAACAACCCCAATAATATTTTCTGTTGCAGGTCCATTGGGATTGTTTTTATTTCCTTGAAATGAAGTGTCAATAGCATCAATTGGTGGCACATCTGTTGGAATATCATTTGGCACTATTTTAGGCACATTGTAAGCTATCTCTGCCATTGGCTTTGTGGCTGGTTGTTTAATTATTTCTTTTGGTTTTTCTTTTTCTTGTTCTTTTTTATCGTGGCTTTCGATGTAAAGATCTATCACCTCAGAAAAGGCTAAACTGCCAGTTTTCTTTGGTGTTTTCCAGCTTTGAAAGCCTACAAAAACTAGTAAGCACCCAAGCATAATACCAAGTGATTTTAATAAACGCTTTGGATAAGTTTTTCTTAAGTCGTATGCACCATAATCTTTGTTTTTGTTTTCAAACAAAATGTCTAAGTAATCGCTTTTTAAAATGTTCTCTGGTTTCATTGTTTTAAAATTTAAAGATGATGAAATAGAGAACTGGCCAGTTCTGACAATAAGATTATGGGGCTAAAACTTTTCCATAAAAAATTACAAAATATCTTGTAATTCTTGTAAATGAAAAATTGTATAATTAGCTTCTGGTAATTTTTCTTTGGATAAATGATTTACATAAATTGTATCTAATCCTGCATTTTTTGCCCCAAGTATATCAGCTTCAATATTATCGCCAATCATTATACTATTATCAAATGTAGCTTGGGATTTTTGTAAAGCGTATTCAAAAATTTCTTTTTTGGGCTTTAAGCTGTTGCTAGCTTCTGACGTAATTACTTGATTAAAATATGAGGTAAGATTGGCGTTTTTTAATTTGTTTAATTGTACATTTTCAAATCCATTTGTAATAAGGTGTATGCTGTAGTTCTTTTGCTGCAAGTGTTGTAGAATTTCGATTGTATAATCAAACAAATTTGTTTTGGTGGGAAGTATTTCTAAAAACTGATGAGATAATTGCCTAGATAATGTTTCATTGGCAATTTTAAAATCTAGCAATGCCAACCAAATTCTTTTCCAACGAAGTTCTTCTTGTTTTATAAAACCTTTGGTATATCTATCCCATAATTTGTGATTGTGAATGCTGTATTGCTTTGCGAATACATCAAAATCATGCACACCAATTTCATCTAATTTATTAGTTTGATAAATTTCTTTTAAAGTTTCATTTGCATTTGTTTCAAAATCCCAAAGTGTATGGTCGAGGTCGAAAAATAGATGTTTGTATTTCATTTAAATTATATATAGTTTAAATAGCTTTTGGCGAAGTGTGTTTTTTTGCTATAAAAATGTAAATGCAAGGAATTACAAATAAAGTTAGTATTAGTGAAAATAGCAATCCACCAACCACCACTATACCCAGTGGCACTCTACTGGTTGCAGCTGCACCAAGGCTTAAAGCAATAGGTAAGGCACCTAAAGCGGTAGCTAAGCTTGTCATTAAAATAGGGCGTAATCTTTGTGCAGCAGCCTCTAATGCTGCTTCTTTTTTTGTTAATCCTTCTTCTTGTTTTTTATTTGCAAATTCTACAATTAAGATGCCATTTTTAGTTACTAAACCAATTAACATTATCATTCCTATTTGAGAAAATATATTTATAGTACAATCAAACCAGTACAAGCTTAATAATGCTCCTGCTAATGCTAATGGCACAGTTAGCATTATGGTAAATGGATCTTTAAAACTTTCGAACTGTGCAGCTAAAACTAAGTAAATTAATATAAGGGCCAAGCCAAAAGCAAAAGAAATATTGCTACTACTTTCTGCATAATCTCTACTTGGTCCTCCAAGTGCAGTTTTAAAACTATCATCTAATAATTTATCTCCAATTTTTTGCATTGCTTTTACACCATCACCAATAGTTTTTCCTTCGGCAAGACTAGCACTTATTGTTGCACTTTTAAAACGATTGTAATGATATAAGGAAGGAGGGTTACTGTTTTCTTCTAATTTTACCACACTAGATAATGGTATATTTTCACCTCTGCTATTGCGAACATAAAGCTTTGAAATATCTGCAGGTGCTTGTCTATCTTCATATGCTACTTGGCTTATCACTTGATACTGTTTTCCATTCATTATAAAGTAAGCTAATCTTCGCCCACTAAATGCACTTTGAACAACATCTGCAACATCACTAATGTTTAAGCCTAAATCTCTTGCTTTTAGTCTATCTATGGTTAATTGAATTTCGGGCTTATTGAACTTTAAATTTACATCAACGTTTTGGAAAGTTTTATCTTTCCTAGCCTCTTCTAAAAATTTAGGAATTACAGTTTTTATTTTTTCAAAATCGAAATTTTGTAAAATAAATTGTACTGGCAATGAGCCTCTGCTTCCTAAGCCTACACTAATGGTTTGCTCTTCAACAGGGAAAATTCTTACATCATTAAAACGGGAAAGTTTTTTTGATAATTCTTTTGCTAACTCGCTTTGGGTTTTTTTTCGTTGTTCTGGAGGCAATAATCTAAACCCAGCAAATCCTGTATTTACGCCACTTCCACCAAAACCAGGTATAGCAGCAAATACAAATCTTTTTTCTGGAACACTGTCATTTAAATAATCTACAATTTTTGTGCCCACATTTACCATATAGCCATAACTAGCACCTTCTGGTCCTGTGATTTGAAAGCGAATTCTACTTTTATCTTCTAATGGAGCAAGCTCACTTTGTAAATTGTTATAAGTAAAAACTGCTGCAACAACACATGCAACCACAATAATCCAAGCTACCCATTTTACTTTTAAAAACTTTGACAATAAAAATTTGTATCCGTTTTCCATGCCTGCAAAAAAGGGTTCAGTTTTGTTGTACAGCCACCCATGATTGCTACCACGATGGAGTACTACATTTAAAACTGGTGTAATGGTGAGTGATACAAATGCACTAATTAAAACTGCAGCAGCCACAACAATACCAAATTCTCTAAACAAACTGCCTACAAAACCTTCTAAAAAGATAACTGGCATAAAAACAACTGTAAGCGTTAAAGAAGTGCTTATTACAGCAAAGAAAATTTCTTTACTTCCCTCTAAAGCTGCTTGGTGAATGGGCAAACCTTCTTCAAGTTTTCTAAAAATATTTTCAGTAACTACTATACCATCATCAACCACTAATCCAGTAGCTAAAACTATGCCCAAAAGTGTAAGTACATTAATACTAAAGCCTGCTATATACATTATAAAGAATGTGGCAACTAAGGCAATTGGAATGTCAATTAAAGGGCGAATTGCGATTAAAATGTTTCGGAAAAAAAAGAAAATAACTAGCACTACTAATCCAAAAGCAATAAGTAAAGTTTCACCTACTTCTTTTATACTATTTCTTACGTTTTGTGTAACATCGATTAGCGTAGTAATTTCAAAATCACCTTTTTCCGATTTTTTTATTTCTTCAATTCTTTTATTAAATTCATCTGCTATTTTTATATAGTTGGCTCCAGGTTGTGGAATTACTTGCAAGCCTACAGCTGGCACACCATTTAATCGCCAACTAAACTCTTCGTTTTCAGGAGCAATTTCAACTTTAGCAACGTCCTTAAGGCGTACTATGCCACTAGCTTCTTGTTTAAGAATAATGTATTCAAAATCTTCTTCAGTGGTTAGTTTTCCAATGGCACGAATGGTAAGTTCTGTTTTTTCTCCATAAATTTTTCCGCTAGGTATTTCTACATTTTCTTTATTTAAAGCGGTTCTAATATCGCTGAATGAAATGTTGTATTGGTTTAATTTATCAGGATTAATCCAAATACGCATACTTGGACGTTTTTGTCCTATAATGTTTATGCTGCTAACTTCTGGTATTGTTTGTAATTTTTCTTGAAGGATGTTTTCGGCATAATCACTTAATTCCATTAAACCTTTGGTTCTACTTTGTAATGCAATAAGTATTATAAAATCACTATTGGCATCACTTTTTGTAACTACGGGGGCAGCATCTATATCTTGTGGTAGATTTCTTACAGCTTGGCCAACTTTATCTCGTACATCATTAGCAGCAGCTTCTAAATTTTCGCCTACATTAAACTCAACTGTTATATTACTTCGCCCCACACTACTGCTACTTGAAATAGCTTTAATACCAGGAATACCATTAACAGCTTTTTCTAAGGGTTCTGTAATTTGACTTTCTATAATATCTGAATTAGCACCTGCATAGCTTGTACTTACATTTATTGTAGGGGGGTCAATTGCTGGATACTCTCTAACAGCCAAAAAATTGTAACCAACTATTCCAAATAAAATGATGGTAAGATTTAAAACTGTTGCTAATACTGGGCGTTTGAGTGAAAGTTCTGAAATATTCATGTATTGGGCTATAGAGATATAAGCCACAAATTTACTTCTAGTTTTTATACAAAATTTATTTTTATAGCCCTTTCACTATTTGTTTTTCATCTTTAGTGGCTTCTCTGAATACATAATGCTTAATATTATTTATTTGCACTTCATCTAATATGTCAATTACATTTTTGTAATTGCAATCGTTTAAAGGTTTTATCATTAAAACCAATTCTTCTTTTTTGCCATATTTTTCAGCCACTAATTTTTGCTTATTTATAATTACTTGCCTTATTCCTTCAGCACCAAAGCTAGTTGATGCATAGCTTGCAGCATCTGCACCATTAAAATAGTATATTTTATCGTTACTAGAAAGTAGCACTTGTAATACTTTTGAATTAGCAATTTCAATTGGGTTATTGTCAACCTTATCGCTTGGCATTACTAGTTTAGTAACTTTTGGCTCACTTAAACTAGTAGTAAAAATAAAAAAAGTGATAAGCAAAAAACCAAGGTCAACCATTGGAGTAAGGTCTACTCTTGTAGATAATTTTTTGCATTTGATTACACCTTTATGTTTTGATGATGGAGTTGTTTGAATGTCTGCCATAATTACTTTTTTGAATAAAGATGTTTTAAAGAATGAAAATCCATATTTTTTTACTGATAGTTCTTGTAAATTGATAATTTTTTCTAAAGTAACTTTTTAAAGTTGAATTTTATTTAAGAAGCTATTTGTAATGGTTTTAATCCTAGTTTAGTTAATACTGATTTTCATTTATTCTGTAATCTCTAGTTTTGCAGCTTATGCTTAAACAGGTTTTTGTAAAAGAAAATAGTTGGTTGGCTAAATGTGGGGCAAAAAAATTAAAAGCCAATTCTATTGCTTTAACTATTGGCAATACTATATATCTGCATAATGCAAATAGAGAACAGTTAATACAAAATACTACTTGGCTTTGCCACGAGCTTGTGCATGTAAAACAGTACGAAAAGTTAGGTACAGTAAGATTTTTAGCAATTTATATTTTTGAATGGATAGTAAAAGGGTACTATAATAATAAATTTGAAGTAGAGGCTAGAGCAATGGAAAATGATTACAGTATACTATTGGATTATGTAATTGTATAAAAATAAAAACAGTTGCTTAGATCTAACTTTAAGCAACTGTTGATAGTAAGTTTTACAACTTTACTCTAGCTTCTTTATCAATAAAATTTTAAATAAATTGGTGTTTTTGTCTAATTTAAAGCATACACCATTTGCAAAAACAATTAAAGGTTTTTGTATCATAGAATTGGATTTTTGTTGCAACGAATATAAAAGTTTTTGTTATTCTTTTAAAATATCTCTAATAAAATTATGGTATTCATTAAAACTTGGCAAGTTATTGTGTCCTCCTCCATGAATACGAATTAATGTTATTTTGTTAGGATCTTTTTTTTGTAAGTTTTCACTATGTTTTATGGGAATAAGCCAGTCTTTAGTTCCATGTAAAATGTAAGTGTGGCAGTGTACTTTTTCGATCCACAAATCTGTTCTTAAATGAAATCTTAGTAATAATCTATGAGGAAAAAAAGGTGTAAATCTTTCTACAACTTTTATAAAACTAAAATAGGGAGCGTCTAAAATTAGATATCTAGGATTGTTATCAGCAGCTACTTTGCAAGCAAATCCACTTCCCATGCTTCTTCCATAAACCAGTAAATGTTGCTCAGGAAATTTAGCAGCTAAAGTTGAATAAACAAATTGCATATCTGCAAGCATTTCTTTCTCGCTTCTTTTGCCTGTGCTTTTGCCAAAACCTCTATAATCTACAAGTACCACATCGTATCCAAATCTATAAAAGTCTTTGGCATATTTTGCCCAACCTTTAATACTTCTGCTATTTCCATGAAAATAAAGAATCAATCCTTTTGGTTTTGGTACAAAAAAGTGTAATCCATTTATCCTTACACCAGGTTCAATATCAAAAAATAATTCTTCAAAAGGGCTATCATATTTATACTCAAAATCTTGGCGAAGTTTTTCGGGCTTAAAAATTATCTTTTCTTGAATTAAATAGATAACAGTAGCTACTACAATATAACCAATAACAATATACCAAATACTACTACTCAATTTTTTTATTTTATTAGCAATACTACAAGGTTTTAATTAATACTTTAAACTACAGTAATTGTTGCGAGTACATTTTTGCATCACTTTTTTTTGAAGTAGTTTAAGCAAAGCAATAGTTTCTACTAGAAATACATTTATTTAAACATTAATAATTTGCCTTACAGATGTTAGAATGCTATTGGTTAAGATTTAATGCCATTTGGTTTATCCAGATTATATTTGCAACATATTATAACTATATTTATGAATGCTGACATAGCCAATATTAGAAGAGATTATCAACTGCAATCTTTAGAAGAAAAAGATGTAAACCAAAATCCATTTGAACAATTTAGTGTATGGTTTAAAGATGCTGTTAATAGCCAAATTGATGAGGTAAATGCTTTTACTTTAGCTACTTGCAGTAGTGATGGAAAGCCTAGTGCACGAATAGTTTTGCTTAAAGATGCAACAAACCAAGGATTTACTTTTTTTACAAATTATAATAGCAAAAAAGGGCAAGAGATTTTGGCTAATCCAAATGCTGCCATTTGTTTTTTTTGGAAAGAACTTGAACGCCAGATAAGGATTGAAGGAATAATAGTAAAAGCTTCAGAAACCGAAAGTGAAGCTTATTTTAAATCTCGACCAATTGGCTCTCAGCTAGGAGCATGGGCATCGCCACAAAGTGAAGTAATAGCAGATAGAAATGTAATTGAAAATAATTTGCAAACTGTGTCTGAAAAATACATCAATGATGTTCCTAAGCCAAATCATTGGGGTGGTTATACTTTGATTCCCAACTATTTTGAATTTTGGCAAGGTCGTAGCAGCAGATTGCACGATAGAATTTGTTATACAAAGCAAAAAGAAGATTGGCTTATAAATCGATTGGCACCTTAATTATTGAACATTATACAAATTTTTTTGTGCTTTAATTTTGGTTATCCAAGTTATTAAACCAGCAATAGCAAGTAATAAAAAAATTACATATTGCACACTTGTAAAAGCTGCACCCTTGCTGTAATACAAAGGAATAGAAACTAAATTAGTAGCAATCCACCACCACCAATGTTCTAGCTTTTTCTTTGCCATAAGTAACATAGCAGTATAAGCTGTGGCACTTGCAAAACTATCGGCTACTGGCACATTGCTTTTTGTGAAATTTGTTAAAATTGTATATAGAATTATCCAGCAAAAAATAAAAAACCCAAACCAAAGAAGATGTTGCTTTGGTGATGATTTTGAAATCAATAAAGCATTTCCTTCTTTTTTTTTCAACCAATTATACCAACCATAAAAACTCATTATGGTGTAATAAAAATTTAAACTTGCCTCAGCAAACAATTGCCATTTAAAACACAAATAGATAAATAAAGTTGTATTAATAATACCAGTGGGATAAACTAAAATATTTTCTTTTCTAGAAAAAACTACACTTATAATTCCAAAAATTACAGCAACAAATTCTAGCCAAGAAGTTTGTAAAACTCCCTCCCATAATTGTTGTAAAAATTGATTGACCATTACAACAAAGAAATAAATATTTACACTAACAAGCATTTTAGTGCATAATTTATGTGCTTATTGTTTGCTATTTTGGAAAAGAAATAGAATTAGTTTCGAAATTTTTTGTTTTACTCCTCATGTCGTTATCTTTAACAAAATTTTATAACAATATGATAATACGGAATTTAAACTACATGCTATTTACTTTTATAGCAGTAATTTTTTCTTTGCCAAGTTTTGCACAATCAACAGGCAAGATTGAAGGATTTGTTAAAGGTAAAAATGGAGAAGTTTTGCCTGGAGCAACGATTAAAGTTGTAGGCAGAAACAGCAATGCAATTTCAGACGGAAAAGGTAAATTTACATTTACTTTACCTGCTGGAGAGTATACACTCGAGGTGGTTTATGTTGGTTACACCAATGCAAAAACAAAAGTTACGGTTGTTGCAGGATCTACTGCTTCGCCAGTTATTAACCTTACTGAATCTGTAGAAACATCAGAGGTTGTGGTTGTAGGTTCAAGAAGTAGGGTAAACAGAAGTAGCACTACAACTGCAGTGCCTGTGGATATTGTATCTATGAAAGAAGTAAAAAACTTTGCACAAGCTGATGTGTCTCAAATGCTAACATTTGCAGCTCCATCATTTCAGTCGGCTCGTCAAACTATTTCTGATGGAACAGACCATATTGATCCTGCTGGATTAAGAGGTTTAGGGCCAGATCAAACCTTAGTTTTATTAAATGGAAAAAGACGCCACAATACTGCGTTAGTAAATATTAATGGAACAGTTGGTAGAGGTTCTGTTGGTACAGATATGAATGCTATACCAGCGGCTGCTATTGAAAGAATTGAGATTTTAAGAGATGGTGCAGCTGCACAATATGGTAGTGATGCCATTGCTGGCGTAGTTAATATTGTATTAAAAAAGAAATACAAAGGATTGAATATAGGTGTAATGGGTGGTCAAAATATGACAAGCATGCCTATTGCTGGAAGACCAAATATGACTATAAACGATGGAGTGAATAAGCAAGTTGATATGGTTGGAGGATTTGCTAATGATAAATTTTATTTCACAGGTAGTTTTCAATACCTTACACGAACACAAAGTAATAGAAGCGGATTTGATAATATTCCTTTGGTTTACTTAGGAAATGGAGGTGGTTTTCCTACTGCACCAACTGGTGTAAATACAGATGTTTGGCGTAGATGGTTGATTGACCAAGATAAAGCTCTTGTAACATCAAATAATTATGACACAAGAAATATTGTTGCTGGTAACAGTGCAAGTGATAATATTGGCGTATTTGGTAATGCAGGCTACAAAATAAACTCAAACACTGAAGTGTATGCAACAATTGGTGGATCTACAAGAGATGGTTTAGCTTCAGGATTTAGTCGAAATCCAAATTCTTGGAATCAGCAGCCAGTAGTTGTTGGCGGTGGTAGATTATATGGCAATGGATTTTTGCCTCAAATTGCTACCAAAATTAACGATTACTCAATTTTAGCTGGTATTAAAACCTCAACAAATAATGGTTGGAATTTTGATTTAAGTAACACTTATGGAGAAAATAGCTTAGCATTTACTATTCAAAATAGCGGTAATGCATCATTAGCTGCAACAACAAGCCCACAAACAAAATTTGAAGCTGGTGGAATTAAATTCAGACAAAACACCATAAACTTAGACATTAGTAAAAGATTAGATATAGAAGATGGCAATTTTTTAAATATTGCTTTTGGTGGAGAATTAAGAGCAGAGAATTATTCTATCAGAGCAGGAGAAGTTGGCTCTTATATAAATGGAGGTCGTAATTTTTCTGTTCCTTCAATTACTTACACCCCAACTGGCCAAGTAGTAAATATTAGTGGAGGTCCAAGTGCTCCAGGTTCACAAGTATTCCCTGGTTTTCAACCTTCAGATGCTACTAATAGAAAAAGAAATGTATCAGCTGTTTATACAGACTTAGAGTTAACCAACGACAAATTAGTTTTTGGTTTTGCTGGTAGATTAGAAAAGTATAATGAAGAAAATACAAGCTATAATGGCTCTGGATTTAAATTGGCTTTAAAGTACAACTTAATGAAGAATTTTGCATTTAGAACTTCTTTAAATACTGGTTTTAGAGCACCTTCATTACAACAACGTTATTTCCAAAACCAAAGTACACAATTTGTTGCTGGAGTGCCTACAACAGTACTTACAGCAAACAATCAAAACCCAATTGTAAAAAATGCTTTTGGTGTTCAAGATTTAGCACCTGAGTATTCTTTTGGTTACACATTTGGTTTAGTAGGCAAACTTACTCCTACAACTACATTTACTATTGATGCATATAATATTGCAATTGATAATAGAATTGTTTTGGGAACACAATTTGCTAGAAGCTCAAGCAATACAAGAATTGCTTCCATTTTAAATGCTGCAAGTGTTGATCCAAGTGTTTCTAGTGTTCAGTTTTGGTCTAATGCTGTTAATACTTCTACAAAAGGTTTAGATATTGTGGTTACACAAACCTATAAAGCAGGTGCTTTAAATGGTAATATTTCTTTAGCTGCCAACTTTAATGAAAATAAAGTAACAGGTTTTAATAGCAATCCAGTTATTGATGCATCAAATAACAATCCTTTTAAAGCAGGTAATGCAAATGCCGATCCATCGCAAGATTTTCAAACTTTATTGTTTGATAGACAACAACGTGCTAGAATAGAAGTAGGGCAGCCACAAAGCAAAATTGTACTTACTGGTACAGCAAACTATAAAAAGTTTAGTGCAATGGTTCGTACAGTTCGTTTTGGTGAAATTACAAACCTTAACCAACTTGATCCAAATGTTACAAATACTGCTGGTGTATTCTTTAATGATGCTGCACCACAAACAGATCAAACATTTAGTGCTAAATTTATTACAGACTTAGTATTTACTTATCGTTTTTATAAATCTTGTAGTATTTCTATAGGTGCTAATAATTTATTTGATGTTTATCCAGATCAAATTTTTGTTGATCCGCGTAATAGTGCAGCTAGTGTAAATGCAACACCATCTGGCCCATCAGCATTAGGTGCTACTCCTGGTCAAAAAACTACTGGTGGTTATAATGCTTCAAGAGATTTGTCAAACAGAGGAAGATTTTTGTTTGGTGCAAACCAATTTGGATTTAATGGACGCTTTGTTTATGCAAGATTAAATATTGAAATAGGTGATTTATTTAAAGGTTTAAAATAAATTCAAAACAATTTTAAATTTAATGGAGGCTGTCTTAAAACAAAAGTTTAAGACAGCCTCCTTTTTTTTGATGTTTTGTCGGGTTTTACTTTTAAAGCTGCTGTAAGTAATGAGTTGATACTAGCCAATGAGAAATGTTGGTGCTACAAAACCTGTGTGTGAAGTGACTTTACTTGAGGTGAGATTGCCTCTGTATTAGCAATTCTTGCTTCAAAGGTGTTTTCCTCTAAAACTTGCCATAAAATTGCTTTGATATGCAATCAAAAATCATCTTTGTTTTATTTGTATGATAGAATGTGGTATTTATTGAATGAATTGAGTTTAAGATTTTTTGATTTGTGGAAGCTGTTCACTTGTATGTAGCTGATTATTTTTGAATTGTGTAAAGTGTAAAC
>JBMLOQ010000027.1:0-4055 GCA_049242885.1 Chitinophagaceae bacterium | reverse complement strand
CTAATAATCTCACGTCCTTTTCTTACTAATTGTTGTATTGTAGGCATTATCCTATTTTATTTTTTCGGACGGCAAAAGTAGGTTTTTGTAACGAAATGGCAAAAAAGAAAATTATTTTTTTCTAAAAAAAGCACAAAAAAGTTGAAATGTGGTTAACTTTTAAACAGTTTTTCTTTATCTGCATCCAAAATCATCTTTAAGAACTATGGTCGGCAACAATAACCCATTTCCCTTTAATTTTTTGTAACAGTAAAGTATAATGTCCTTCAATATTGCCAATTGTTCTAGTCAAATGCCATTTTCCTACCACAAAATAGTATTCGTGGGATAGTTTTTTAAAACTAATAACTGTACTGGTGAGTTTACCCATTGCAGTAGTATCTGGATAACCTTTTTTGTAATTGTTTAAGGTAGTTTGATATCCATATTTTGGGCCATTTTTACCAATAAAAAGCAAACTATCATTTTGCCAATATCCAATCATAAAGCTGCTAATATCACCAACATTCCAAGCTTGAGTTTGCTTAGTAAGCATTAATTTTATAGCAACTTCATCTTTATTTTGAGCATTGCCTACACACACCATTGTAAGTCCTAAACAAAAGATTAAAATATTCTTCATCTTATAATTAATTATAATGTTTCACTATCCAATACAGCCTTTTCTTTCATACTTAAATTTACTAAGTACACACCAATTAATGTAATTACCGAACCCAAAATTATTTTTAAGGTTACTTTCTCGTTTAATAAATAACTTCCTATAAACATGGCTACAAAAGGATTTACGTAGGCATATAAAGCAGCTACTGCAGGGTTTAAATATTTCATACTATATACAAAAGCTACTACTGCAACTATAGATCCCATAATAATTAGATAAAAAATTACCCCCCAACTTTCTAAACTAATTGAAGATAGAGGTATGTTTTTTTGTGTAAATAAAGATGCAATAAAAACTAGTACACTACTAATTACCATTTGCCAACCCATACCATAATAAGGATTTATGGATAAATATTTTTTGGCTACTAAAATAGTACTAAAACTCCAAGCAAACATGGCTATAAAAGCCAATAAAATTCCAAACAAAAAGCCACTTCCATGAGCAACATGAAAAGCACTGTCGTAAAAAACATAAGCTATCCCACAAAAGCCTAATACAATTCCAAAAATGGTAAGTTTATTGATGTTTTTATTGCCAAAAAAGGCATATTCAATTACAGCAACACTTAAAGGATATAACGTTCCTATTAATGCTCCTAAACCACTGCTAATGTACTTTAAACTCCAAGTGCTTACTGCATTTGCCAGCGTAAAAGTAAGTACACACAAAAAGAATATTTTTTTAAACTCTTGTAAAGTTGGTAATTTAAAATGCTTAAAAACCATAAAAAAACCAACAAATAACCCACCAGCAATAAACTGCCTTATCGATGCCAATTGTAATGCTGGCAATTGTTTTAAACCAAACTTCATGGCAACCCAAGTTGTACCCCAAACTATACTAGTAATTACCAAGGCACTATAAGCTTTTTGTTTTGTAGAATAAGGCAACATAACTGCAATATTAAATAAAATTCAACGCCAAGTTTATAACACAATCTTTGTTGTAACGCTCAACCTATTCCTTTATCCTACAAAATAGCCTTTTATCAATGCTTCTACAAATACAGTGTATATCCTTTATTTTTGTTTTATGGAAATTACAAACGAATTGGTAAATAAGCTAGCTCATCTCTCTAAATTATCATTCAATGAGGTGGAAAAAGAAAATATTAAAGCCGATTTGTCTAAAATGATTGGCTTTATTGAGCAGCTTCAAAAAATAGATACAACAGGCGTTCAACCTTTGCTACACATGAGTGATGCTGTAAATGTTTTACGAAAAGATGAATCAAAAGGAAGTATTACTAAACAAGAGGGTTTACAAAATGCTCCACAAACCGATGGAAACTATTTTATGGTTCCTAAAGTGATAATAAAATAAGTAATTTTAAACAAATAACACAAAATAATTCATAATATGGCAGGAGTAATACAGGTAGAAAATTTGGTAAAAAATTACTACATGGGTAAGCAAAGTGTTCAAGTATTAAAAGGCTTAAACCTTACCATAAACAAAAATGAATATGTTGCTTTAATGGGTCCTAGTGGTAGTGGTAAAAGCACTTTAATGAATATTTTAGGTTGTCTTGATAGCCCTACAGATGGTAGATATATTTTAAACAATAAGGATGTAAGTAAAATGAGCGACGACGATTTAGCCACTGTACGAAACAGTGAAATTGGCTTCGTTTTTCAGCAATTTAATTTACTTCCACGCTTAACCGCTGCTGAAAATGTAGCACTCCCATTAGTTTATGCAGGAATTGGTAAAAAAGAACGATACGAGCGTGCCATTGAAGCCTTAAAAAAAGTAGATTTAGATAGTAGAAGCCATCATAAAAGCAACGAGTTAAGTGGTGGTCAAATACAACGTGTAGCCATTGCACGTGCTTTGGTAAATAATCCAAGCATTTTATTAGCCGATGAGCCTACTGGAAATTTAGACAGTAAAACTTCGGCTGAAGTAATGAAAATTTTTGGAAAAATACGAGAAGCAGGAAACACCGTTGTGCTAGTTACCCACGAAGAAGATATTGCAGCCTATGCAAAAAGAGTGGTTCGTTTAAGAGATGGAGTAATTGAAAGCGATACATTAAATCCTTAATAATTAAGATTTTAAAAGGTATGTTTCCTTAATTTTCTGAAATTATTATTTGAAAAGGCGTAAATAAGTCAATTTTTCTTTTTTAGGCATGGTTATTTACACATTTTCAAATCAGCTAATTGGCTAATTCACCAATTATCCCAACATTTGCATAAACAATTCAGACTTTGATAGATAAACAACAAAAGGTTAAAAACGAAGAACGTGCCATTTTAGTAGGTGTAATACAGCAAAACCAAACCAATGAGCAAGTACAAGAATATTTAAACGAATTAGCTTTTTTAGCCGAAACTGCTGGTGCCATTACTGTGGCTACCTTTACCCAAAAACTTGCACACCCCGATAGTAAAACCTTTATTGGCAAAGGAAAAGTAGAAGAAATAGCTGCTTATGTGGCCAATAAAAATATTGATGTAGTAATTTTTGATGATGAACTTACAGGAAAACAACTTTTAAACATTAGCAAAGAAATTAAGAAAACTGTAATTGATAGAAGCGATTTAATTTTAGACATTTTTGCACGCCGTGCTCGAACTGCACAAGCAAAAACACAAGTAGAACTAGCTCAATATCAATATTTATTACCACGATTAAGAGGTATGTGGACACACCTTGAACGACAAGGAGGAGGCATTGGTACACGTGGACCAGGTGAAACTGAAATTGAAACAGACCGCCGTATAGTTAAAGATAAAATTTCTTTGCTAAAAAAGAAATTGGGCGAAATCGATAAACAAGCCTTTACACAACGAAAAGAACGTGGCGAATTAATTAGGGTTTCATTAGTAGGCTACACCAATGTTGGTAAAAGCACTTTAATGAATGTATTAAGTAAAAGTGAAGTATTTGCCGAAAATAAATTGTTTGCCACATTAGATACAACGACAAGAAAAATTGTGTACGAAAACACACCTTTTTTATTGAGCGATACAGTAGGTTTTATCAGAAAATTACCACACCATTTAGTAGAAAGTTTTAAAAGTACTTTAGATGAAGTACGTGAAGCCGATATTTTGTTGCATGTTGTTGATATTGCACATCCTCAACACGAAGACCAATTAGGTACTGTAAACAAAACCCTACAAGAAATTAAAGCTTTTGATAAGCCCATACTCACCATTTTTAACAAAACAGACTTGTACGAAAAAAATAATTTCGACGATTGGTTAAGTGAAGATGTAAAAGTAGAAATACTTAGAGAACTCCACGAAAAATGGGAAAACAACACCGAAGGAAATTGTATTTTCATTTCCGCTCTTAACAGAACTAATTTAGACGATTTAAGAAGTTTTATACTACAAAAAGTAAGAGATATGTATGCTATTAGGTATCCTTACAAAAC
>JBMLOQ010000026.1:0-13025 GCA_049242885.1 Chitinophagaceae bacterium | reverse complement strand
CCCAATTCTACATAAATAGCTTGAGGTGCCCTATCTGTAACTACTTTGTATCTATCACTTGTTGGATTTTTGGTGATGTTTTTTAGCCTAATAGTATCCTGTGCTATTAATTTAGAGCAACAAAAAGTCATAATGACTAATAGTGTAATTTGTATTTTCATGGTTATATTTTAATTAACCCAAAAAAACAGTTTTACCACAATTTATGTTGCACATTAATTGTTAATTATTTGCAAAAACTACAATAATTTTTTAGCTTCAAAACTCAACACTTCACTTACTAATTCATGTAATCTTCCTCGTTGGTCATAGGATAAAAACTCTAAAATGCTTCTGTTTAAATCAGTTCCTGTAGCATTTGCTGGCAGGCTTTGTGCTATTTGATGAATGATGAGCAAATTTTGATCTCTTAAGTTTTTTATACTTGTCCAGCTATCTGCACTTACATATATCTGTTGGGTAATATTAAACTCAAACTCTTGCTTTAAATTTTGGCTCAGTAAATGTTGCATTTCTCTTACACTCATATTTGGCAAGGCTTCTCGGCTTATTAAATTTTGTAAAGCAATTCTATCAACCAATAAAAGCAAACGTTCGTATGCTGCTAATTGCATTTGTTTATTTTCAAATGAGTTTATATTCTGTGTTGGCTTTTTTTTTGCCCAAAACTTAAGTTTTGGAAAAAGTACAATAAAACTTCCTGCCAAAAAAATGGCTAAACAGGCTGCAAACAATGCCGTTTGTGTATTCATTAAAATAAATTTATACAAATATATGCTTACTACCTAATAACAAAAAAGCCCCTACTAAAAAGCAGGGACGTTGTAATACAAAACGCTGATATCACATGAGAAAATTTATGCTAAACTTTTTATAAAAATGTAGCATTTACTATATAAAAGTTAATTTTATACAGAATGAATTAGATTAAAAAAACTGAGTTTTAACTAATGACTCTTATTTTATAAAAAGCATTGCACACAAAAAACCATCTCTTGTTTGCTGTACAAAACAATTAAGAGATGGTTGAAAATTTTAATGAAATTTATTTCCCTTTTCTTTCCAAAATTTCATTAGCAGTTTTTAAAAAACTTACTTCTTCTTTGCCAGGCTCGGCAGATGGTGGATAGCCTAAACTGCCATAAGCACTTACGTTTACTTTGTTTGTAACGTTATCTTTTTGCAAATTAAACAACCAAATGGTTGGATAGCCTTGTATTTGAAAAGCCTGTTTTAAATCATTGTTTTGCTGTGCCAATTCAGGAGCTAATTGTTTACTTCTTGGGAAATCCAACTCAAGCAATATCACATTTTTATTAGCCCACTGTATAAACTCTTTCTTACTAAACACATTATTTTGCAATCTTATACACCAACCACACCAATCACTTCCTGTAAAAAAAGCAAAAATTGATTTGTTTTGAGCTGTAGCTAATTCACTAGCTTTAAAAACATTGGTTTGCCATACCAATGGTTTATTTAAACTTAAACTATCGGCAATTCGTTTTTGATTTGCTTTGTAGGCAACACTATCAACACTTACAATAATTCTAGGCTGACTTTTTGAAGTGCTTTTTTTAGGTTGTTTTTTTGATTGTGCCAATATGCTTTCAGAAAATCCAGTAAAAAGCAGTATTGTAATTAAAGGTTTAAAAAAACTACGGTAATTAAAATTTCTCATTCAATTAATTTTTATACAATGCTTGAAAAGTATGTTGAGCTTGCTGCTGCAATATTATTTGTTTATTTTCTAGCAAATTTGTTAAAGATTCTGGTGTGTAATGCCTTACGGTAAGTACACTTAAATTTTTTTGTATTTGAATATCAAATATGGAGTCGGCGAAACTTGCTAACTGTTGCAGTTTTACCTCGTTTTCGTCCATTACTAACAAAATAGTAATTGCTCCTGTTTGAACTAAAGTTGGTTTTATATTGCACAAATTTAACCATTGGTATAAGCTACTCATTGGTTGCTGACCTACAAAACTAAAATCTTTAGAAATAAAGGTTACTAAAATTTGATTCTGCTTTTGTACAATTATTGGAGGCAAATTTTTTACATTGGCATTACTAATTACTGTTCCTTGCAAATTGGTATCTAAAAAGCATTTTACTTGCAAAGCGATGTTCTTATTTTGTAATGGTTTTATAGTTTTAGGATGTATAACTTGGGCTCCATAAAAAGCCATTTCAATTACTTCGTTATAACTCAAATGATTTATTTCTACAGCATCACTAAAAATCTTTGGATCAGCATTCATAACAGCTGCAACATCTTTCCAAATTGTAAGATTATTAGCATTTAAAATATTGGCAAAAATTGCTGCTGTATAGTCGCTCCCTTCTCTACCTAGCGTTGTATTTTCATTGTCGCTAGTTGCTCCAATAAAACCTTGAGTAATGTAAATTCTTTTGCTTTCAACATTAAATTTGCAGGCTTCAATAATTTTATTGGTTGAATATTCCCAATCTATATTAGCATCTCTAAAATTATTATCTGTTCTCAAAACATCTCTTACATCTAACCATGTATTTACTAAATTAATTTCTGATAAATAATGGCTTACAATGCAAGTACTCATTAACTCACCTACACAAATAATTTGATCGTAATAATAGGCTTGTTCTCTTACTGGCTTATCGTGAAGCAGCCATTCTACTTCGGTAAAAAAGGCCTGCAATTGTGCTTCACAAGCATTGTACTGTGTAACCAATACATATTTTGCTGTTGTAAGATGTTGGTTTTTTATTATTTCAAAAAGCTGCAATGCTTCTTCTTGTAAATTGTTGCAAAAAGCATCCACTACTTTTTCTAAGCTATTGGTGGTTTTACCCATTGCCGATACAATAATCACCAAATCATCATTACTAAATTGTTGCACAATAGAACCCATGTTTTTTATACGTTCTACACTGTTAACACTTGCACCTCCAAATTTAAAAACTTGCATTTAAGTTTAGTTATGATTATTAAATAATTTTATTTCCTTAGCCATTTGCTCATCATTTTTATTACCAGATTGTTGCAAACTGTTAATAATGTTTATTCTAGTTTCTGGAGTTTTGTTTTGGCTAAGTTTAAAAATATGTTGCACATCAAGCACTTCAATTTCAAAACCAATTATGGCTTTTGTATGTTGCTCCAAATAAGCATTATCCATTTTTTCAACAAGGGCTGGAGAATTTGAATTTTGCTCAAATTGGTGAGTAAGTTTTGTAAGAATATTTATAAGGCCATTACTATCTACAAATTGCAAACTTCCTTTGCAATGAACAGCTTTGTAGTTCCAAGTACTTGCTGATGCTGGATTTTCGTAATTGCTTGCACTGATATATGTATTATTTCCTGTAAAAATAACAAGCACTTTTTGATTGTTTTCAAATGCAATAGTATGTAATTGTTTACGCATTACATGTGCCAAAAAAAATAGTTTATCTTGTCTTTCTTCTATTACAATTGGCACTTGCGTAGCCACAGGAAATCCATCATGCCCTGTGGTACAAATTGTTACAAAAGGGTGGGCTTTCATAAATTCATAAACCTGCTCATCGCTATGTGCTTTAAAATGTTTTACATCATACATGGCACAAACTTAGTAGCAAAAAATTATAATTCAGTACATAAAATTGTAAACCTTTTTGTATTCATTTTGTTTAAATAAATATGAGTACAATTTTAGAGATAAATAAAAAAGCACCAGCATTTACAGCAAAAGATCAACAGGGTAATACCGTAAGCCTTAAACAGTTTTTAGGCAAAAAAGTAATACTTTACTTTTACCCACAAGATGCTACACCTACTTGCACCATACAGGCTTGTAATTTAAGAGATAATTTTACTTTACTAACTAAACAAGGATTTATTGTTATTGGAGTAAGCCCTGATGATGCAAACAGCCACCAAAAATTTGCTTCTAAGCAACAACTTCCATTTATTTTGTTGGATGATAGTAATAAAAAAATTATTGAGAAATATGGTGTTTGGGGCGAAAAACAATTGTATGGGCGACAATATATGGGCTTACACAGAACTACTTTTTTAATTGATGAAAAAGGTATAATTAAGCATATTTTCTTAAAACCAAAATCTAAAGAACATAGCCAAGAAATTTTAAAAAAATGGAATGAGTTGGCAGAGAAATAATGACTAGTTGATTTGTATTATTATTGCACAAATTATTTTGATTTGCCTACTGTTTCAATTATAATACTTAACTACAACACCTTTGCACTTACTTGCAAATGCATTGCTACTGTAATTGAATTTACTAAAGGGGTTAATTACGAAATCATTTTAGTTGATAATTGCAGTACAAAAGATAATGCAAACGATTTTTTGTTGCATTTTCCCAACATAACATTAATTAAAAGTCCTGCCAACAAGGGTTTTGCCAATGGCAATAATTTAGGAATTGCTGCTGCTAAAGGTGAGTTTATTTTATTGCTTAATAGTGATTGTTATTTAATTGATGATGCTATATCAAAAACAATTAATTATTACTTTCAAGAAAAACTGCATGGTGTACTAACTACTAAACTAATTTTCCCAGATGGAAGACTGCAGCATACAGCAAGAAAATACAGAAGTATTTGGTGGGAAATTTTTGATACACTGCGTTTCATTCCTTTTTTGTTTCCCTATAAGCAAAGAGCCAATTTAATGCTGGGTAAATATTTTAAGTGCAACTATAATACTAGTTGCGATTGGGTAAGTGGTGCTTATTTTTTATTTAAGAAAGAAATGCTTCTTAAACTGCCTAATACCAAACTTGACGAAACATTTTTTATGTATGGCGAAGACCACTTGTGGTGCTATATTTTTGATACGCTTGGTTATAAATGTTATTATTTTTCCGATGCAACTGTTGTGCATTTAAACAATGGTAGTACAGATTTAAACAAGCAATTACAGCTCAGAAAAACTATGCTATCCCACGAAATAAAAATTTTAGAAATACGCAAAAAGTCTTGGTTATACATCTTTTTCTTTAAGCTATTGATTTATCCCAAAGAATATGCTCGAATTTGGGCTAAACAATTTTTTCCAAATATTTAATCCTATTCAAAACGTGCAAACTTGTTTCTTATTTATTTAAGGAAAAGTTCTTAAATTTCTTTTCGCCCCCAAATTCTTAATTTTTTCGAAAATAACACATAATAACCTCGAAATTGCATAGAATAAACTAAGATTGCCCAGCAAACCAAAAACTAATAAACCACCTTGTTCACCTCTTCTATAAATTTCAAAAGGAAAACCAATTGTTTCTATTTCATAAATAGCATTTGGATTGGTAGTTAAAGCCATAATGCTTATATAAAACATAATTAGAGTTAAAGTTACAGAAACAGAAGTTATATTTTTCATGTTGCGATTTCTCAAGAATTCAAAAAATCGTGCCAAACTAGTTTCAAATAAATTTTACACCTTAAATTAACTAAGGGTAAGTTCTTAGATTACGGTTTTGACCCAACTTTTTTAGTTTTTCAAACAATATACAAACCAGCATCGACGCAGAAAAAAACAAAAAAGCATTTCCCAAAAGACCTAAAAGCGAAAAACCACCTTCATCGCCAGATGCTACAGATGAGTAAACTACAAAAGGAAATCCAATTTCATCACCCCTATAAATTAAATCTGGGTTTGCACTAAGTGATAAACAACTTGGTATAAGTAATGCTAAGGTTAAAGAAAAAGCTACTGATAACTTATTTTTCATTTTTATATAATTTCAAACAACACTATAAATATCGTGCCAAATTTCAGATTTATTTCATTTTTTGGAATTATTCTATATTTTGTATTTTAATAATTTTTTGGATTTAATAATTTTTAGGTGCAGTTTACATAGCTTCTAAGCCATAAAATCAAGCATTTACCACTCTTAAAGCCAAAAAACTGCTTATCATAATTTAATAAACTAATTACTTAAATTACTATCCAACTTACTTACTTTTACAACTATGTTTAAAGTAATTACCATTTTATGGAGTAGTTTTAAATTAGCTTTACAAGAATTAAAAGTTAATAAACTGCGTACCTTTCTTACATTGTTTGGAATAACTTTTGGTATTTTCTGTATCATTATCATCCTTACAGTGGTAGGAAGTTTAGAGAAAAAAATCAATGATGATTTAAAAGAACTGGGTACAAATACAATTTACATTGACAAATGGAATTATAGTGGAGGGCAAGATTATCCTTGGTGGAAATACATTAAACGCCCAGAAATGAAATATGAAGAAGCTGCATTTGTAAAAGAAAAAACAAGCCTTGCTAGTGAAATTTGTTTTTTTGCTCAAACTAATGCCAACACTTCTTTTGGTGATAATATTTTAAATAGCACTACCATTTATGCTACAACAGAAAGCTTAAACAAAATTCATGAAATAAATATTGGCTTTGGTAGGTTTTTTACAGAAACAGAATTTGAACGTGGAATACCAGTTGGTGTTTTTGGATACGATTATGCCGAAATGCTTTTTGGCGACCCCCAAAGAGCCATTGGCAAAACAATAAGCATGGGCGGGAAATCTGTTTTTATTGTTGGGGTTCTAAAAAAACAAGGCAAAAGCTTGTTAGGTGGCTTTGATTATGAACATTCTTTACTAATACCATATCGCTTTTTTGCTACAGTTTACAATGTTAAATTTAGCAACCCATTTATAATGGTAAAGGGAAAACAGGGCGTAAATAGCAAAGTATTGAGTGATGAATTAAAAGGAGTTATGAGGCAACTTAGGCGTTTAAGTCCAGTAACTGAAGATAATTTTTCTTTAAACGACATTAATGAATTTGGTGCTCAAATAAGCCAGTTTTTTGGAAGTGTAAAATTAGGTGGATGGTTTATAGCATTCCTAAGCTTATTGGTTGGAGGATTTAGTGTAGCCAATATTATGTTTGTAACTGTAAGAGAACGTACCAGCCAAATAGGATTAAAAAAAGCTATTGGTGCAAAAAAATCTTCCATAATCTTAGAATTTTTGTTAGAAAGTTCTTTTTTATGCTTTTTAGGTGGGCTAATAGGTTTGTTTTTAGTTTGGATTGTTGCAGCCATTCTTAGTGCAGTTTTACCATTTAGTGTATTTTTAAGTAGTGGAGTAATTATTTTAGCTTTTAGTATTTGTCTAATTTTAGGTGTTTTAGCAGGTATAATTCCAGCAACTATTGCTGCAAAAATGGATCCTGTAGTAGCCATTAGAACAAAATAAAAAAGCTGCTTCAAATTAAATTGAAACAGCTTTGCTAAAAAACACCCCTATTTTTCAGCAGTATTTAGTTACGTGCATACACTCCATTTGGAGAATAAACACTTGCAGGTCCACCAGTAATTCCAACAGGCGGAATAATGATATTTACTTCTTTACCATCAACTTTTAAAATTGTTTTTCCAGCTTTAACCTCTACCCCTTGTTGATGAAATGGTGGCATTGTACTTGGTGCTCGGCTAATTAAATATGGCGTACTTAAATTAGTTTGCTCCAATTCAAAAGTATGGCCACCAACAACCACTTTAGCAGTAGCTTTTTCTTTTCCTCCCTTAATATCAATAGTTGCATTTAAAACTGGAGCTTTTTCAAATGGAGTTCCAGCAAAAATATTTGGTCCAAAATAGCTACCAACAGTGTTATTGGTACTTACAAAACCCATAACTACAGGTGGTTGTTTAGCATCTGGCTGATACAAAACCATGCCACTTGGTGCACTGCCAACAGGTGTGTTTACCATACTGGCAACATGTACAATTACATTGGGTTGCTTAAAACTAGTATCTGTTACAGCTACTAAATCTACTCCATCAGCCCAACTCATCCATTTTGATACTTCTGGGTTGGCAGCTTTAACCTCTTCAGTTTTTGGCTTTTCCGCTTCTGTTCCATTGTCAACTTTGCTTTCATTTTGTTCTTTACAGCTAAAAAAACAAATACAGCTTAATGCAAATAGTATTTTTCTCATAATTAATAATTTAAGAAGCAAATGAATTAAACTTCCATTCACTATATATACCTTGAATTTGGTATTTATAAAAATTACTATAAAAAGCCTAAAAAGTCGATATAAAATGTTAACTGTAAAGAGCTAATACAAAAAAATCGAATCATAGCAATTCAGAATGTACACTACTTCAAAAAAACTAAAACTGGTAATTATTTGCCAAATTTCACTAAAAAAACCTTTTAAAATTTGGCTTTTAAGGCTTTAAACATTATTATAGCTACATTTGCCAAAATTTTTATATAAGAATGATAACATTTAGTGAGTTAGGATTGGATGAAAGATTAGTAAAAGCAACTGAAGCATTAGGATTTGTAAACCCTACGCCAATACAAGAAAAGTCAATACCTGTTTTGATTGCAGGCACAAAAGATATGATTGGTTTGGCTCAAACAGGTACAGGAAAAACAGCAGCATTTGGTTTACCATTATTACATTTAATAAACGAAAAAGAGAAATATGCTCAGGCGTTAGTGGTTTGCCCTACTAGGGAACTTTGCCTACAAATTGTAAAGGAAATGGATATTTTCAAACAATTTATTCCAAGCATACAAATTGTAGCTGTATATGGTGGCAGCAGCATTGGTCTTCAAATAAGAGACCTAAAACGTGGGGTACAAATAGTAGTAGCTACACCTGGTAGGTTAATTGATTTAATTGAGCGTAAAGCAATAAACCTTGAGCAAATAAAATATGTAGTGCTAGATGAAGCCGACGAAATGCTAAACATGGGTTTTAAAGAAGATATTGAATTTATACTTCAGAATACACCAAAAAGAGATAGTACTTGGTTGTTTAGTGCTACCATGCCTGCAGAAATAAAAAGGGTTAGTAAAAAATACATGAAAGATCCCTTTGAAGTTACAGTTGGCAAAGTAAATACTGGTAACAAAAACATTGATCATCAGTATTATATTACCCAAGCACAACATAGATACGAAACCTTAAAACGATTAATTGACTTTAACCCTGGTATGTATGGTATAATTTTTACTCGTACCAAAATGGATGCTCAAGAAATTGCAGAAAAGTTAACTAGAGAAGGATACGATATTGATGCTTTACATGGTGATTTATCTCAACCTCAACGTGATAAAGTAATGAATGCTTTTAGGGATAAAACTTTACAACTTTTAATTGCAACCGACGTAGCAGCTCGTGGTATTGATGTAAAAGAAATTACACACGTAATTAACTTTGAATTACCTGATGATACAGAAGTTTATACACATAGAAGTGGTCGTACAGGCCGTGCAGGAAGTACTGGGATTTGTATGAGTATTATCCACCAACGTGAGTTAGGTAAACTTAAGTCTATTGAGCGTTTAGTACAATCTGCTTTCCATAAAATAGATATTCCTGCTGGTAGAGATGTTTGCAGAAAACAATTTTACCACTTTATGGATAATGTACTTAAGGTTGATATTTCTCATGGAGATTATCAAACTTATTTACCAATGTTACAAGAAAAATTTGCCGATGTAAGTAAAGAAGAAATTCTAACTCGTATGGCGGCAACAGAGTTTGATAGATTTTTGAAATATTACGAAAACAGCGAAGACCTTAACATTCGTGAACAAAAAAGAGGCGAAAGAAGAGATGGTAAATTAGATGGAGGAAGAGAAAGATTTGGAAATAATAGAGATAGAAATAGCAGAAATGAAAGACCTGAAAGAGGTGAAAGAAACAATCGTTTTGAAGGTGGTGGTGCTGCTGCTTCAGGGAATACACAACGCTTATTTGTAAATTTAGGAACTAAAGATGGTTTTTACAAAGCCAGTTTTATGCAATTTGTACTAGATATGAGCGACCTTAAAAAAGAAGTTATTGGAAGAATTGACATGAAGGATATGAATAGCTGGATTGAAGTGGATCGTAAAGTTGCCAAACAAATGATAAGTGCCGTTGATGGTAAAAACTATCGTGGTAGAAGAATTAGAATGAATGATGCAAATAGCAGATAAATTATAGCTATCAAAGGCACATAAAATTCTAATTTATTGGTAAATCTTTAGATGCTCAATAAGTTTTG
This sequence comes from Chitinophagaceae bacterium, assembly GCA_049242885.1. Taxonomy (GTDB): domain Bacteria; phylum Bacteroidota; class Bacteroidia; order Chitinophagales; family Chitinophagaceae; genus CAIVPM01. The sequence goes on along the minus strand of JBMLOQ010000026.1, from coordinate 3,000 downwards.
AATCTCATTTACTTTAAATAAAAATAGATTATCAAAAAGCTTGATAATCTATTTTTTTATTTTATGAGGAAATTATTATTTCTATAAAACCATCTTCTAAACTACTTAAACGGTGTACTCCATTTTTCATTTGTACTTACACTATTGTCGGTTAAGGTTTTTAAGAAGGCTACTAAAGCTGCTTTTTGAGTTGCACTAAAATTTAATCTTATAGGATTGCCACCAGGGTCTGTTAAAGCAGGTGCTAATGTTGGATGACTTTTTACACCACTATTATAATGCTCCACTACTTGCTCTAAAGTTGCAAATCTTCCATCGTGCATATAAGGTGCTGTAAGCTCAATACTTCTTAATGTAGATGTTTTAAAGCGTCCTACAAATGTAGGATTAGCAAATACTTCACCTGCTCCTCTATCAGTGGTGCTCATAGCATCTAATCCATTGTTGGTTGGTCCAGGATTGGCACTAATAAAAGCTTCTGTAGTATGGCAACCAAAGCAACCACCACCACCATTTACAACTGGAGCAAAAAATAAATTTTTCCCCATATTTTCTTCGGCTGTAAAATTGGTAAAATTAGCACCAGGATTTGGAGCAGAAGCCCTTCCTACATCATATTTACTGCTATAGCTTACAATGCTTCTAACAAATTGAGATAATGCTCTACTAATTCTATCACTGTTTAAAGTAGTATCGCCAAAGGCATTGTTAAATAATGTTTTATAATAAACTTGCTCTCTTACACGTTGTACAAGACTTGTAAGTGTAAGTCCCATTTCTGTAGCATCTTGAAAAGGCATAAGCACTTGATCTTCTAAAGTAGAGGCACGCTCGTCCCAAAAAAATCTTCCACGTTGGTAGTATCTTGCATTAATCAATGTCATAGAATGCCTACGCGTTAAACCGCCTGCAAAGCCTTTGCTTAAAACGGCACTATCGCTAAATCCTAATTTTTGATTGTGGCAACTTGCACATGAAATAGTACGATTAATGCTCAAGTTTTTATCGTAAAACAAAACCCTACCCAAGGTTGCTCCATTATTGGTTATTGGATTTGTTATAGGTGAATTATCAGTTCCATTTACAGAAGTTGGTAATGGCCCAGGTGTGTTTGTAGTAAAATGTGCTGGGAGTGCTAAAGTAGCATAATCAAATGGTGTAGAAGGAAGATTTAGAGCCGCTAAATCATTATTAGTATTAGTAGTTGTTGAAACAGTATCTGACTTAGAGCAAGATAAAACTAAAACTGAAATAAAAAGCAGGATTGAAATAATATATCTCATTTTGGTAAAATTTGGGGTAAGACCAACTATACCATAATAGGTTTAACCACCTCGTAAAATAAAACAAACAACAATCTTAACCCTTTAATTTACCAGCTTTACTTGCAGCTTTAAGAGCTTTAGGGTCGCCACTTGCTAGTTTTTCGGCACCAATATTTTTGCCATTACTTGGGCATCCACTTTTATTGCTTTTAAAAACACTGCAAGAAGACAACAAGAAAATTGTGGCCAAAGAAATAATGATTTTTTTCATGATTTATTTTTGTAGTTGTTTAGCGTATTACTTTTTTAAAGAAAAACTATATTTCTAATTCCACTCTGGATACAACGTAAATTGCTCCATAAAACTGTTTACATCTTTTTTAATGGATGCTAATGCACTTGCATCATCAGCGTTCATTAAACTTCTATCAATTACATCTACAACAAAGTTCATATCGCTTTCTTTCATGCCACGTGTAGTAATTGCAGCTACACCAAAACGAATGCCACTGGTTACAAAAGCACTTTTATCGTCGTACGGAACCATATTTTTATTGGCAGTAATATCGGCAACAACTAACGTATTTTCGGCTTTTTTACCACTAATATTTTTGTTTCGTAAGTCAATTAGCATTAAATGATTATCGGTGCCTCCACTAATGATATTATAGCCTCTATCAACAAATGCTTTTGCCATTGCCTGTGCATTGCTTTGTACTTGTTTTGCATAAACTGTAAAATCATCACTCAAAATTTCACCAAAGGCAATAGCTTTTGCAGCAATAACGTGCATTAAAGGACCACCTTGTGTACCAGGAAAAACAGCCATATCAATAAGGTTGCTCATCATTCTAATATTACCCTTAACATCGGTTAAGCCAAATGGATTTTCAAAATCTTTACCCATCATAATTACACCACCACGAGGGCCTCTTAAAGTTTTGTGTGTAGTACTCGTTACAAAATGGCAATGCTCAAAAGGACTATTTAATAATCCCTTAGCAATTAACCCTGCAGGATGTGCAATATCTGCCAATACTAAAGCACCTACTTCGTTAGCAACTGCTCTTATACGTTTGTAATCAATATCTCTACTATAGGCACTTGCACCACAAATTATCAATTTAGGTTTTACGGTTCTTGCTTTTTCTTCCAACATGGCATAATCAATTAAACCAGTTTCTTTTTCTACACCATAAAAATGAGGTGTATAAATTTTACCACTAAAATTTACAGCACTACCATGTGTAAGGTGGCCACCCATGCTAAGATCTAATCCTAAAATATCGTCACCAGGTTTTAAAATGGCTAGCATTAAAGCTGCATTAGCCTGTGCCCCACTATGAGGTTGTACATTAGCGTACTCAATATTAAAAATTTGTTTTAATCTGTTTATGGCCAAAGTTTCTACTTCATCTACCACTTCACAGCCACCATAATATCTTCTGCCAGGATAGCCTTCAGCATATTTATTGGTCATTACATTCCCCATTGCTTGCATTACTTGAAAACTAGTAAAATTTTCACTAGCAATAAGTTCAATACCATGACGTTGACGTTGTAATTCTCTTTTAATAATATCGAACACTAAAGTATCTTGTGGCATAGTTTAAAATTGAGACGCAAATGTATTACTTGGGGGTTGAAAAAAAAAGTATAAGAAAGTTGTAGGAATTTGAATGTATGGCTAATGTAGATTTTGCCAAGATAAATGCTTTGGTGCATTCCAGACAAA
>JBMLOQ010000025.1:0-7446 GCA_049242885.1 Chitinophagaceae bacterium | reverse complement strand
CAAAACCACATAAACAAAAAACAATTTTTTAGTATATAAAAAAAAGTTACTAGCAAAGGCTGCAATTGGTACAATTAGCAACAATAAACAATAAGGCGTTTTGTAATTAAAAATAAAACTAAAAAAGCACAATATCACAAACAATAAAAGCATTACACCCCAGTTTTTACGACTTTGAATAACCATTCTATTACTGTTGGGCAAAAAAGCAAAAAAACCTACTATAAATAATAAAAATATAGCCCCTAAATTTAACCAAAAATGATGTTCTACTTTTGATGGCAAAGGAAAGCTAATGCTAATGTTAGGTAAAAATTGCTTTGCCAAAGGCAAGTTGTTTTGTAAAAAAAATATAGATACAACAATGTAAAAAACACTTGCCAAACCCAAAACTAACACTAATAATTCTGTAATTCTAAAGGGTCGCATTATTGTATATCCAAAAATCATAAATAAAACCATTACAATGCTTGGTGGATATAATGCAATACAAATACTGATTAATAAACCAATATTAAACAATATAGTTTTGGGCTGTGGGTGGTTGTATAAATTAATAATTTTTGCAAAAATCCAAATGAGTATACTATTTATAAATAATGCAGCATTAATTGTACTAAACTCTTTTACAGTTGCACTTAACAATAAATATGCAAATGCTGTTGTAAAGCCATTTTTGGTAAACATTTTACCATTGCCCAATAAAAAATTTAGTTGCAAAGCTTGTGAAAAAATGAGTACAAAATAAATTACAACCCAAAACTGGGGTACTAATTTTGTTTTGTAAGTACTAATTAAACTACCTAAAAAGCCTACCTCGTTGCTTGAAAAACTAATGGGTTGCATTAGCAAATGAAAATGCACTAATGCAGCAGTAATAATCAATAATAGTATAGCAGCAATGCTTTTATCTCTAAGTATTTTAATCACAATATGTTGTTAATATTCAATCTTTGCAAAGCAAATGTAATTGCGATAAAGGCAAGGTACAATTATTTGTTTTGCCCCTGTTTGCTTTGCAAATCGTGGTAAAAAATCGTAGCCTTTATCTAAGTTTTTTAAGGTTGAATTTCGAATTAATTGACCATCTGGAGTGATGCTATTATCGGTTAAAAAAACTTGTCTTTTCTCCGATTTGTTGAATAAAAAATGTAATTGATTACCGGTATTAAACAATCCAAATCCAAGATTTTGATCTGAGTTATCGTCAAACTGGCTTTTATATAGCACATTGCTCCATTGCATATTTCCATTAGCATCAAAACTCATTACAACTATATTGTCGCTAAAGAATCTTGTAATGAAATTATTGTTTCCCCATCTATTCCATGGTGATGCAAAAAAGTTTCCTCCACCACCAAAACTATAATAATCAAAGCTGTTCATACCCCATGGAGTTCCAAAATTATCCCATCTATTAAACCCATTTCCTCCTCTTGTGCTTGTGTACTCGCATTGTGCTGTAACTATGTAACCTCCATCTTTTTTTGATATTATATGTTTTATATAATATTCATTGAATGCCGTTCTTGCAGATTGATCTCCTTTAGCATTAAATCTAAAATCTTCATCAAAAATGGTATTTTTTGATATAAACTTTTCATCCTTATCAATTTTAATTGTATAAATACCCTCTATGTCTCCTCTTCTTTTTTTTGCATAAAATGATGTGAGGATAAAACTATTATTAAGGTTATCTACTTTTACCTTTATATCATCTAAAAAAGCAGTTTTTGGAGATAGTACTTCTTGCACTTGCAATGACGCGTTTCCTTCCTCCTTTGTTAGTAAAGTAATTTTACTAATATTATCATTTTGGCTTCCCCATGCTCTTAAAAAGCTTATATCTCCTTTATTACTCATTACAAATTCTGTGAGATAATCACTTCTATCGGGCATTGGAACCCCAAGTCTCTTTTTTTCCAGTAGTTGCAAATCTTTATCAAACAATATGGTTGTTACAAAATGTTGCTTTTCTTCTTTACTATTTACTTTTACAAAAGCAATTTTTTGCTTATCCTCACTATATAAAAACTCGTATAATTTATTGTTTACTATTGTTCTAGCATCTGTTGTATCAAGCTCTAAAACCTGCCCATTTTTTTTACCCATACCATCTAGTTTTACAGCATTACAGTAAACTATATTTCTTTTTTGGTATTGATAAAATAAATACACAAATTCTTTATACAACAGAAAATCTACGTTAAAAACCCTATCTGTTAAATAGTCAAGTTTTACCTTTTCTATTTCCACCATTTCGTTGTTAAAGGTTTGTATGTAATGAACATCTCTTATGTTTTTATAAACCAAAATATTTCCATTAATCTTACCAATTACTTCATAAGCGTTAAGTCGCCCTTCATCTCTATCTACTTCAGAGTAAGTAATTTGTTGACTGTTTACTATAGTGTTTGATAAAACTAAAGAACATAAAATGAGTATATTTTTATATAACTTCATCATAATTATTTATTGTAATTTTAGTAAAGTAAAAGTGCAATTTTATTTGCATAATGGATGTTAAATTATTGAAATTGCATAAATCTAAACTACCTTTTTTAAACAACAGATATTTAAACCAAAAAAGTTTATAATGGTTTTTTTAAATTGGGATAATGATCTAATGTTTCAAAAACATAATTTGGGTTTTGTTTTACTAGGTTTATAAATTTTATTAATGAATCGGTATGCTCTTTGTTTCTAAACATTCTATCGTGGGTAAGAATTACTACATGATTTTTTTGCATTGTATTGTTATTGTTTAAAGCACTTACTATTTTACTATACATTTTCTCAGCACTTTCTACAGGGTACGAACTTCCCCTTCTAAAATTCCATTCTATATCCCAACCAATTACATTGTAACCAACACTATCGAGTATTTTACAAACAGCCTTAGTTTGATTACTTGCTTTTAGTTTATTATTTAAAACCCAAGAGGTGTTGCCAGGCAAACGAATTATTTTAAATGGAACTTCGAGAGATTGTTGTGCCTTAAAAAAATCTGCTGCTGCCATTTGTGGGTGATTGTAAAAGTACTGGTATCTTCCATTTGCATGAGTATAGCTGTGATTTGATAGCAAGCTTTGCGGATACGCTAATTTTATATCTTTTACAATTTGCTTTAATTGTGGCGAACTTGCATGAGCACCCACCATAAAAAAGGTGGCCTTAATGTTTGCATTTTTACATGCATTAAAACATTGTACAGTACCTGGTTGTGGACCATCATCAAAAGTTAAGTACACATACTTTTTTGTAGAATCATACACAATTGGTGTACTTTGTAGTTGACTATTTATACTCTCCTTTTCTTTTGCTTGCACGGTTGTATCTACAACTTTTGAAACCTCTTTTTTGTCAACTTTTGTATTTTTATTGCTGCAAGAGATTAAAAATGTACAGCTTAAAACTATATTTAAAAAAAACATCTTCATTATTAATTTTGTTATTCGTTTTCTAGCCCCCATTGGCTTAATAAATTATCCATTTTTTGCTGTGGCATTGTAGATTTTGCATAGGCTCCTATTGCAATTTTTTGTCGGCAAGCTTCATAAATACTTACTGCACAAGCCACACTAATATTTAAGCTTTGTATAATTCCCATTTGAGGGATTATAAAATTACCATCTGCCATTGCTCTAGTTTCATCAGATACACCCAAATGTTCGTTTCCAAATACCAAAGCTACGCTTTTGGTAAAGTCAATTTCATACAAACCTATGGCATCGCTACTTAGGTGTGTTGTTAAAATTGTGGTATAGTTTTTTCGTAATGCTTCAAAACATAGTTGCACGTCTTCAAACTGATGTATTGTAAGCCATTTTAAAGCACTACTACTACTTTTTGGGCCAAATTTTTTATGTCGTGGAATTTTTGTATTTAGTATGTAAATATCTTGAATACCTACAGCATCGCAAGTACGCATCACAGCACTGATGTTATGGGGATCTTGCACATTTTCCATAACCACAGTAAGGTTTGCTTGCCTTTGCTTTAAAACCTTTAGTAGTTTTTCTCTCCTTTCAATTGTCATAATTGGTGCAAATTTGAGGGAATTTAGTGTTTTCTGTTCAAACTTGTGGCAATTAAAAAAGGTGGGCAGCAAATTTGCTACCCACCCTTCATTTATAAACACCATGAAATCTATTGCCTAAATCTTACATATTTACCTTTCATAAGCCTTTATTTCACCAATTTTAGCTTCTTGAACATTTACTACAGTTCCACTGCTATTTAAAACAAAAGCTACAATTTTTGCATTAGCTATATTGGCTATATTACTTGGCAGGTTTACAGTGTAATCTTTTGCATTATCAGCACCTGAATTTGGTATTACATCGCCTTGTAAGCTACTTACAGCTTTACGCAAAACCCCATTGTATTGAAAGTTAGGGATGCTAGATAGACCTCCAAATAAATTTGCTGAATAGTTTGCTTGTGTACCAAACAATCTATCCTCTACAATATAAACAACCAACTTTGCACTGCCAGATAACGCTTGTGCATAACCCACATTAATTGTTACGTTTAAGTTACTACCCATAACTGATGATTTAATTGCTAATCCAAGATTTGATGATGCAGCTATTGTATTTATTACCTGATTTACATTTTGATCGTGTGGACCATTCCAAGTAGTAGTTTTGTTTATTCTACCAGATGGGACACTTGTTATATTTTCTTGGCTTGCTAATGCATTACCATCACTGCTAATTAAAGGGTCGCCTCCAAATAAATGAGTACTCACTACAATGGCTCTAGGAGTTTGTTGTTTTAATAAATTCACAGCATGCAAAATTCTTGGACAATTACCACACCAGTTGCCAGAGTATTCTTCTACTAATACATTATGTTTAAAACTTGCAATAGTTGCTGCTGTAACGTTTATTGTAACTACATTGCTTGTAATGCTGCCTTTTGTTGCAAAAACAGCAAAAGTTCCTATTGTATTAAAAGTAAAACTGCTACCAGAAATTTCAGCTCCATTTACAAAAATCTTGCTACTGTTGGTTACATTATTGCTGTTTATAGAAGATAAAACTGTAAAACTTACAGCAGTTCCAGTATTAACATTATTTGAACTTGTACTTATTGTTATCGTTTCTGTATTATTAGTATTAAAGTCTGATTCGGTTTTTGTACAAGATTGACTTGAAATTAAAAAACCAATTAACCCGATTGTGCTTAATAGATATTTCATATTTATTTTTTAATGAAATACGTAATGCAAAAAAATTACTTACAAAAAATAAATATTATAAAAAAAGTGTAATGATTTTTTAAAGCTGGCGTATATAAATCAAAAAAAATAATATGAAGAAATTAGTTGCTCTTCTTGCTGTTTCTAGCAGTTTATTATTCTTTAGTGCAAAAGCACAAATGCTTCCAGAAATCAACTTAGTTGATATGAATGGTGCAAGTTTTTCTACAAGTCAAATTAATGCACAAAAAGATTCAGTTGTTGTGTTGTGTTTTTGGGCAAGTTGGTGTGTTCCTTGCTTAAACGAACTTTCTGCTATTCATGAAGAATATGCAGATTGGAAAAAAGAATTGAAGTTTAATTTATACGCCATTTCTACTGATGATAGTAGAACTGACAAGCGTGTTAAGCCACTAGCAAATGGCAAGGGTTGGGGATTTAATGTACTTTTAGACAAAAATCAAGATTTAAAAAGAGAATTAAATGTTGCTAATATTCCATTTACAGTAATCATAAAAAATGGGAAAGTTTTATATAGGCATGCAGGATATGTTGCTGGCGATGAAACTGTAATTAAAAAAATCATAACAGAAAATCAATAAGTATGAGGCAAAAGCTAGTTATTTTTTGTGTACTTTATTTTGCAACTAATTGTGTTGAAGCCCAATTAAGCGGAAGTGTAGAATCTAATGCAGCTTATTACATAGATGATGAAAAAGTAAAGCTTGAATCTATAGATGCTTTAAATAGACTTAGAAGCAACAATTACATTAGGCTAGATTATAGGCATAAAAATTTTACCACAGGAATTCAAATAGAGTCATACGAAAAAAAAGCATTATTAAACTTTTCGCCTCAGCTAAATGGCACAAATGTTGGCACTTTTTATGTTAATTATAAAAACGATAAATTAAAATTCGATGCCACTATTGGTCATTTTTATACACAATTTGGAAGTGGGTTAGTTTTAAGAACATGGGAAGATAGACAACTTGGAATTGCCAATTCTTTAAATGGTATCCTTGTTAATTATAAGCCTTTAAATACTATTAAAATTACAACCCTTTTTGGCAGACAACGCAATGGTTTTGCATTTGACTTAACCAACAGCAATGTTGCAGGTGTAAATACTGAAATCGAACTTTCTACAATCCTAAAAGCTAAAAAAATAAAATATGGATTAGGTCTTAGTTATGTAAATCGAAATGAGGCTAACCCTTTTGTAGCAAACCTTACAAAAAATACATTTTTATCTAGTTTTAGAAGCAATCTGTCAATTGGTGGTTTTTCTGCTGAATTTGAGTATGCTTTCAAGAGTAAGGATGCTTTGGTTGAGTTTGGAAATATAAGACCCGAATTTTTGTTTGATGGTGATGTGTATTTAGCGAATCTTTCCTATACCAAAAAAAACTTTGGTATTACAACCAATCTTAGAAGAACAGAGAATTTTGCAATGTATTCTGAAAGAAAATATGCAGGAAATAGTTATAGCCAAGCAATTCTAAATTTTGTACCTGCACTTACAAAACAGTACGATTACAGCCTTGCCAATATTTATGTTTATGCAGCCCAGCCTTCAATAACTTTTGAACCCAATAGAAACAAATCTGGAGAAATAGGTGGACAAGTAGATGTATTTTTTAATGCCCAAAAACACACTTTTTGGGGTGGAAAATATGGCACTAGTTTTTCTGCAAATTTTTCTTATTGGGGAGGGTTACAAGGACGGTATGATGCTTTGCAAAGAAAATATGCAAGCCCTGGTTTTGGACTTGGAGAAAAGTATTATAGCGACTTTAGCATTGAAGTGAAAAAGAAATGGACCAAAAATTGGCAAAGTGTAATAACCTATTTAAATCAATATTACAATACTAGATATGTAGAAGAAGCTGTTGGAGAAGTTTATGCAAATACTATTATTGTAGACAATACACATCAACTAAAAAAAGGAAAATCCATTCGTTGGGAATTGCAACATCAATGGTCAAAAGGAAGATTTAATAATTGGGTTGCAGGCTTAGTAGAATATAATTTTGGAAGTAGTTTTGGGGTTTTTGCAAGCGATTTATTTAATTATGGCAATAGCAACAAAAACAATCCTTTGCATTTTTATAATGTAGGAGCAACTTATAATAAAAATGCCTTTAGGTTACAGTTTAGTTATGGAAGGCAAAGAGGTGGACTAATTTGCGTTGGTGGTGTTTGTAGATTTGTACCTCAAAGTGCAGGATTAAATTTAA
>JBMLOQ010000024.1:0-11864 GCA_049242885.1 Chitinophagaceae bacterium | reverse complement strand
TCCAGGATTAGAAGCTGAAGAAAGAGGACAAGGTGAAGCTATTGCTAGAAATATTTACGAAATGATGCGTTTAAAAGTACCCGTAATCATTGTAATTATTGGTGAAGGAGCTAGTGGTGGTGCTTTTGGTATTGGCGTTGGCGATAGTGTTTTAATGATGGAAAACACTTGGTACACTGTAATTTCTCCAGAAAGCTGTAGCAGTATTTTGTGGCGTAGTTGGGATAAAAAAGAAACAGCTGCCGAACAATTAAAACTTACAGCAACAGATATGAAAAGCTTTAACTTGGTAGATGCTATTGTACCTGAACCAATTGGTGGTGCACATTGGGATTATAATCAAGCTGCTGAAATGCTTAAAAATTCAATTATACAAGCATTAAACCAAGCTAAAAAAATGTCATCTACAGAAAGAGTAAGCTATAGAATTGATAAATATTGTAAAATGGGTTTTTGGGAGGAAGTTTAAAATTTTAAAATATTATATAAATTGATAAAACAACAATTAAAAGGAACTGGAGTTGCTATAATTACACCATTTAAAAGTGATGGTAGTGTTGATTTTTTGGCACTAGAAAAACTTATTAATTTTAATATTGAAAATGGGGTTAACTATATTGTAACCCTTGGTACAACTGGTGAAACTCCTACCCTATCTAAAGAAGAAAAAATTGATATTGTAAACTTTACCATAGAAAAAGTAAACAATAAAGTTCCACTTGTTTTGGGAATTGGAGGCAACAATACAAAAGAAGTTATTAATGATTTTGATAGCTTTGATACTGCTAAAATTACAGCCATTTTAAGTGCATCACCTTATTATAATAAACCTACACAAGAAGGATTATTTTTACACTATAAGGCTTTGGCAAATGCTGCACCTAAGCCAATTTTATTGTACAATGTACCTGGTAGAACGGGTAGAAATTTGTCTGCTGCAACCACAGCAAAGTTGGCAAATGAAGTAGAAAATATTTGTGGTATTAAAGAGGCAAGTGATAGCTTACAACAAGCTATGGAAATTGTAAGGGATTGCCCTAAAGATTTTTTAATTGTAAGTGGAGATGATGCTTTATGTTTATCTCAAATTGCCTTAGGTTTTGATGGGGTTATTAGTGTGGCGGCAAATTGTTTTCCCAAACAATTTACATCTTTAATAAACTTGGCTTTGCAAAATGATTTTCAACAAGCTAGATCTATTCATTACAAATTACTAAAAGGATACGATTTGTTGTTTGAAGAAAATAATCCTGCAGGTGTTAAAGCATTTTTATATGAGTTAGGCTTAATTGAAAATGAGCTTCGTTTGCCTTTAACACAAGCTAGTAATAGTCTTCAAGAAAAAATAAAATCATTCCTAAAGAATATTTCTTAGTTTATATCCTAGTAAAATATTGCAAAGTATTGTGTATTAACATTTATTTCAACATTACAAACACATGTTAATTAAGGTTAATTTTTTATACAAAACATAACCATTAATTTTTGAAGTTGTTTTTTAGTTGAATATTTGAAACATGAAGTTTTTATGTACAATATTTATTAGTCTATTTTTTTTCTATTCACAAGCACAACAAATTAAAGGTGTTGTAGTAAGTGTTGAAACTGGACAACCCATTCAAGCTGCAAGTGTGTACATCAGTAATTCATCAAAAGGAACAGTAACAGCACAAGATGGTAGTTTTACTTTAACCAATTTGCCTTTAGGTAGTATTACATTAGTAGTAAATAGTATTGGTTACGAAACTTTCAGCAAAAATATTGATGTACAAACCAATGGAAATTATCAAATTAAAATTGAACTTAAACAAAAAATTAGCGAACTGCAAGAGGTAAAAGTATTTGCTTGGGAAAAAGATGGATATAAAAAGTGGGGTGAGTTTTTTACTGAAAACTTTATTGGCAAAATGGATGAAGCTAGCAGTTGTAAAATTAAAAATCCGGAGGTTTTAAGGTTTAAACACGATAAAAAAAACAATGTTTTAATTGCTAAAGCAACGGAAACCTTAATCATTGAAAATAAAGCTTTGGGCTACAATATAAACTATGATTTGGAAGGTTTTGAATACAATTTTAGAAACGGTGTTTTATTTTATTACGGGTACCAATTTTTTTCTGAAATGGAAACAAAGCGAAGTGGAAAACAACAACGCTGGGATAAAAAAAGGAACGAAGTGTATCAAGGCAGTATGATGCATTTTATGAGAGCTTTGTATAAAAATCAATTAGAAGAAGAAGGATTTGATGCCAAGTTTATTGTTAAAACATTTAACTACGAAAAACAAAGGGTTAGAAACTTGTTAAACACTAGATCTATACTAAACAATGGAGTTATTTCAATAAATACACCTGAAAGCAATTTTAAAAATAAAGATTCGAGTGATTATTATAACAAAGTTTTAAATCAGCCAAATGAATTTAATTACCTAATAAATAAATCTATTAAGGCCGATAGCATTACAAAATATATTGATGCAAATACTGTAGAATTAAGTTTTAATGATTACTTGCAAGTAATTTATAAATCCAAAATTGAACCAGAAAAGTTTTTACAGCAAAATTGGTTTTCTAATAGAAATAAAACACCCAGCCAAGTAACTTCTGTAATAAATTTATTGGGTACAAAAAAAATTAACGTGTACGAAAAAGGTCAATACTACAATCCAACAGAAGTTTTAAGTAATGGCTGGTGGGCTTGGAGCGAAAAAATAGCATACTTATTGCCTTTAGATTTTATTCCTTCTGCCAAGTAGTTAATGAAAAGTGTGTAAGGCAAAATAAAATAGCTTTTTGCTATTCTTAGTTTCAATAATGTCATAAGAAGTATTAATCTAAAAATGTTAAGAACATTTTAAAATCTTTTAAAATTGCAAAAGTTTAAAATCAATAATTAGATAACCGACATTTATTTGTATTTTAGTGCAATTAAACTAGAATGCTTTTGCCAAGAAATCATTTACATAGATTTATACTATGTTGCTTATTTTATGTAAGTGTCACATCATCATTGGCACAATATTATGTACGTGGGCAGGTAAAAGATGTTAAAGGTAATTTATTACCAGATGTACAAATTACTTTGGTGTCTAAACATCAATTTCAATACAAATCGGGTAGTGATGGTAGTTTTGGAATTCCTTCAAATAAACTTGTTGATACCTTAATTTTTGAGTTAAATGGGTTTGAAACAAAAAAATTACCCATCAACACAAAACAATATGTTGATGCAATTTTATTAATGCTTCCCGAAACTATTTCTTCTTTAAAAACTAAACTTAATTCACAAACTAAAAACTTAGAAAATAGTGTAAATAGCAATACCTACGGTTTTGGTGAAAGTTATACAGCTACAATTGAAAATGAAGAAATTAATACAGCACAATCGTCTCAAACAAATTATACTTTAAACATTGATAGAGCGTCTTATAGCAATATTCGTAGGTTTCTAAACAATGGATATAAACCCCCAATAGAAGCAGTTAGAATTGAAGAATTGCTTAATTACTTCGATTTTTCAAATACTTCTAAAAAGCAAAATTCTTTTATCATAAATTCACAAATTACAAGTTGCCCTTGGAGTAAATCTAAAGATTTGCTATTTATACAAACTCAAGCACCTACCTTAAACACAAGCAAAATTATGCCTACCAATTTTGTTTTTTTAATTGATGTTTCTGGTAGTATGGATAAGCCAAATAGATTGCCTTTGGTACAAGCAGCTTTTAAATTGCTTATTAAAAATTTGCGAGCAAATGATAGTGTAGCAATTGTAACTTATGGTGGTGGTGTAGATGTTATGTTGCCATCAATAAATTGTAGTATTAGCAATGTAAATAAAATTAATAATATTATTGATTCATTATATGCCGTTGGTGATACACCTGGTGAAGGTGCCATTAAAATGGCTTATAGTGTTGCAAAAAAAAGCTTTATTAAAAATGGTAATAATAGAGTGATTTTAGCCACAGATGGTGACTTTAATGTGGGGCAAACTTCTGAAAAAGAATTGGAAGAAATGATTGGCCTTCAAAAATCACATGGAATCTATCTTACTTGTCTTGGTGTAGGCATGGGTAATTATAAAGATAGTAAACTGGAGGCTTTAGCAAAAAAAGGGAATGGAAATTTTGCTTATTTAGATAATATAAAAGAAGCCGAAAAAGTACTAGTACAAGAGTTTACAAAAACCATGTTTACAGTAGCTAAAGATGCTTATGTAAGCATAAATTTTAATAAAAATTGTATTGATAATTATAGGTTAATTGGATACGATAATAAAAAAGATGCTTTAGCAGATAGTCATAACATTTTAGAAGGTGGAGAAGTAGGAAGTGGTCATAGCAATATCACTGTTTTTGAAATAAGTAAGTTAAACAAACCAAACTTTGATTCGCTTGTTGGAGAAGTCAAACTATTTTATAAAGGTGATGATAATCGAGAGGTTATACAAAATTATTCAATCAATAAAAATAATATTACAAGTATTGATAGTGCCAATCAAAAGTACAAATTGGCTGCTTGTATTGCGTGGTTTGGAAGTTTACTTAAATCTTCTAAACATACAAAAAACAGTAGTTTTGAAGAGTTACTGTTGTTATTAACTAATGCTATAAACAAAGACAATTTTGCCGAAGTTGAGTTTTTGGAAATTGTTAAAAAAGCTGCAAATATTTACGAACCTTTAACTAATAAAAAAAAGAAGAAAAAAAGAGGAATTTAAGCAAACAATTACTTAGTCATCATTCTACCGCTAGCGTAGTATTTAGATTTCCAATAGTTATCATTTAAATCACTAATCATAACACCTTGACTAGTACTGGCATGTACAAATTTATTGTTTTGTAAATATACCCCCACATGTGTTACTTCTCTCCTATTGCTTGTGTGAAAAAAAACTAAATCACCTTCCATTAATTCTTCTTTAGGAATGGGGGTGCTATTTTCGTATTGTTGTTGAGCCGTTCGTAGCAAAACAATATTAAACACATCTTTTGCAATTACTGCTGTAAAAGCAGAGCAATCAATACACTGTTTTGACGAACCACCCAAGCAATATCTTGTTGCCCACCATTCTTCAATTTTTTCGTACAACCATTTATTTGAAACATAGCTTGCATCTACTTGTAATCTTTCGGCATAGGTTTTTTGCAATTCAAAACTGTATTCAACTTTATTAGAGGATACATTTACCTCATCTTGTTTATTTTGATTTTCTTTGGTAGTTGTGGGTTTATGCTTAGATTTTACAACAGACCCAGGCGTAATTTCTAGCCCCTCAATGAAAGTAGGAGTTTTTTTACTTTTAAGTCGTTTAGCATCTGTAGTAGCATCGCCACTAGATTTTATTTTTTTTAGTCCACTACAACTTGTTGTTGCAACGATTAAAACCAATAAGTATATATAAATATTTTTTGTCATGGTTGGCAAGGCTTGCAATATAATGTTAAATTAAATTTCGTAGTATGCTGTTACAAAAATACATTTACAAAAAAATATATGAACTTTTCAAATTTTACATGGATAGATTATTTAGGACTTTTTGGAGCTTTTTTAAGTGCCATTACATTTATTCCACAGGTAATTCAAGCATATAAAACAAAAAGTGTGAGAGATCTTAATACTGGCATGTTGTTTATCATATTTTCAAGTGTTTGTGTTTGGCTTATTTATGGTTTTGTAAAGCAGGATTTGCCAATAATAGTTGCCAACAGTGTAATTCTTATACTGTGCAGTATTTTACTCTATTTCAAAGCTACTTTTAAATAATTTTTGCTGCCAATGAACATATCAATTATTGGTACAGGAAAAGTAGCCACTATTTTAGCTCAAAAATTGTTTGCTGCTTCGCATAAAATTGTTTGCATTGTTGGTAGAAATAAAAGTGCTACCCAAATTTTAGCCAATCAGTGCAATGCTTTGGCTTTAAATATGGTTGAGGAAATACCCAGCGAAACCGATTTAATTTTAATTGCAGTTTCTGATGACGGTATTAAGGAAATTGCCAATAAACTTTCAGTGCTAAATACAATTGTGGTGCACACTGCTGGAGCCATTTCAAAAGACTTGCTAAAGGGATGTAGTGAAAACTATGGCATTTTATATCCTTTACAAAGTATTACTGTACATACAAAATCAACCGTTGATATTCCTTTTATAATAGACGGCAATAATGATTTTACAATAAATGAATTAACCAAATTGGCAAGTACGATAAGTTCGAGTGTTGTTTTTGGAAATGATGAGTATAGAAGCAGATTGCATGTTGCTGCTGTTTTAGTAAACAATTTTACCAATTACCTGTATGCATTAGCAGAAGATTTTTGTGCTAAAGAAAATGTAGATTTTAAACTCTTACAACCTATCATAAGAGAAACTGCAAATAGACTTCAATATCAGTCTCCAAAAAACGTTTTTACAGGACCTGCTATTCGTAACGATGCAATAACTATTAAAAAGCACCTTGAGATTTTAGAGCAACATACAAAGCTAAAGCCTTTGTATAGCATACTAAGCAATAGTTTACAGGAATATTATCAAAATTTAAGCTCCCAGTAGTTTTGCAATAATAAAGGCAGCACCAGCAGCAGCGGCACCAATAAGCATTACTTTAAATCCTCCAATTGTAGGAGAAACACCAGTAATTTTACTTTTAAAATAGCCAAAAATAAACAGGCAACATAAAGTGATAACTACAGAAATTTTGAATCCATACATACTATCTTCAATAAAAAAGTATGGCATCAAAGGCACTAATCCTCCAATAACATAACTAAAACCAATGTTAAAGGCACTTTTTGTTGCACGTTTGGGTTCGGGTTGGTCTAAGTGCAATTCGTGTTTCATCATAAATTTCACCCATTTATCTTTGTCTTTTATTATTTCATTGGTTGCAGTTGTTTGTACATTTTCACTCAAACCCCATTCTGCAAAAACTTGTTTTACTTCTGCAATTTCAATATCACGTTTTGTTTCAATTTCTTCATATTCACGTTTTAGTTCAGCAGCATAATGGTCTTGTTCAGTTTTGCCAGCTAAATATCCGCCCAAACCCATTGCAATACTTCCTGCAGCAATTTCTGCCAATCCAGCAACTACAATAATATTAGTATTATTTACTGCACCACTTAATCCAGCAGCTAAAGCAAAGGGTACAGTAAGCCCATCACTCATTCCAATAACAATATCTCTCAATAAATCACTACTTTTTAAATGATGCTCTTGATGGTGTAAATGAATATCCATAAACAATTATTAATATTTGTTAGTAACTTAAGGTTAAGTTATTAAAATTTCAAGTTATGCAATTTAACTATTTGTAAAATTCAATTCCATTATTTTTACACCCAAATTTTTTAATAGTACATGAAGCAGTTTTTATCCGTATTAAGTTTTTGTTGTTTATTGTCAGTTTCTTTTTCCCAAACTAAAAAAAATCCTGTAAAACCTGTTATCACAAAATCAACTAACAATGGGTATCATTTAAAAGTTAAAATTACACCTTTGGCAAATCGAAAAGTGTATTTAGGTACTTATTATGGTAAAGGAAAAATTTTGGTTGATAGTACCATTTTGGATGCAACCAATAGTGGTGCATTTAAAGCAAATAAAAAATTGGTTGAGGGTATTTATTTTGTAGTTTCTCCAAACTACTCAATTCTTTTTGAAATTCTTGTTGGCAAAAAGCAAGATTTTAGTGTGGTTGCCGATACTGCAAAAAAAGAGGATGTACTAATTACTGGTTCTCCAGATAACGATTTGTTTAAGCAATACAGTATTGGAAGTTTTGAACGTGGACAAGCTATTTATGCTTTAGAAGAAAAATATAAAAATGCAACTTCAACCCAAGATAGCAACTCTTTAAGAAAGCAAATTATTGCTAAAAGAGAAGAGTTGGAAGTATATAGAAACAACATTATTAACAAAAATCCTGGTTCACTTTTAGGAGCTTTATTAAGTGCAATGAAAAGGCCCGAAGCACCTGCAATTCCAATTGTGAATGGAAAAGCTGATAGCACTTATCCTTATCGTTTTGTAAAAGATCATTTTTGGGATGATGTGTTATTTGCAGATGAAAGATTGTTGCGAACGCCATTTTTTGAGCAAAAAATTGACGAGTTTTATAAATATTACATAGCACCCGATGCCGATAGTATTATTCCTGAAGTAAAAACCATGTTAATTGGTGCAAGAAGCAGTAAAGAAATGTTTGCTTACTTGCTTACAAAATTTACCAATAAATATCTTAATCCCGAATTCATGGGTCAGGATAAAGTTTTTTTGTATTTGTTTACTGAGTTTTACGCCAAAGGCGATACTACAATTTTAGATGCAAAAAGCCGAAAAATGATTTTTGAGCGTGGATATTATATGATGGCAAATCAATTAAATAATCCAGCACCAGAACTTAATTTAGTTGACATAGAAGGAAATTCAAAGCCATTGTACAGCTTTAAAAATAAGTTTACTTTCATTGCTTTTTACGACCCTACTTGTGGTCATTGCAAAGAAGAATTACCACGAATTGATAGTATTTACAATGCTAAATGGAAAGATTTGGGCGTAGGTGTGTATGCCATAAATATTAAAGAAAATTTATTGAAAGAATGGAAGGAATTTATTGCTGAAAAAAAATTAAGTAGTAATTGGTGGCATGTATATAAAACTAAAGAATCAAAAGATGAGGATGCCAGAAATAACATTCCTACAATGGGTCAGTTGTATGATGTAACAGTAACCCCAACTTTTTATTTGCTTGATGAGAATAAGCAAATAATTGCCAAACGTTTAAGTTTATCCCAGTTTGATGATGTAATTAGAGTAAAACTTCAAAAAAAATAACACCTTAAACAAACTAATTGGTAATCAAAATTAAAAATTGAATTGTTTGTGCAAGTTTAAGCACCAAACCAAAAAATACAAATTAAAATAAATGAAAAAATATATAGCAATTTTAGGTAGTTTTTGTTTTATTAATTTAAATGCACAAGTGTTATTTACTTATGGGAAAAAACAAGTAACCAAGCAAGAGTTTTTAGCAGCTTTTAATAAAAATCCAACCCCTGCAAACGAAAGATATAAAAGCTTGCAAGAGTACAAAACACTGTACCCAAATTATAAATTAAAAGTACAAAGTGCGTTAGATGATAAACTTGATGAAACTGAAACATATAAAGTAGAAAGCACTAATTTTAAGAGACAAATTACTGACAACATTATTACACAAGAAGCCAACGGAGAATTACTTTTTAAGGAGGCTTTTGAAAGAAGCCAAAAAGATGTAAATGTTTCACAAATTTTTATAGCTACAGAAAAATCTAAAAATGCTGAATTAGAAATAAGGAAAGCCTATGCAGAACTAAAGCAAGGCAAAGATTTTGAAAAAGTATTAATGATGTATTGCAACGATGAAGCAGTAAAAAGCAATAAAGGTGAACTTGGCTTTGTAACAGTTTTTACGCTACCTTACGAGATTGAAAATTTAGTTTATACAACTAAAGTAAACGGCTTTACCACTCCTTTTAAAAGCAAATTTGGTTGGCATATTTTTAAAGTAAACAGCACAAGACCAGCAGTTGGACGTAGAAAAATTGCTCAAATTTTGTTGACCTTTCCTCCCAATTCAAATGATAGTACTAAGCAAGCAATAACTAAGCAAGCCAATGAAATTTATAGCAAAATAAAAGCTGGTGAAAAGTTTGGAGAATTGGCACAACAATTCAGTGCAGATTATTCATCTGCATCCAATAATGGTGAAATTGGTGAAGTTGGAATTGCACGTTTTGACAAAAATTTTGAAGAAAAAGTATATAGCCTTAAAGTAAAAGATGAAGTATCGCAACCTTTTGTAACTGCCTACGGTATTCATATATTAAAATTACTCGACATTTATCCTGTAAGCAGCAATATTGCTGATCCTGTATATTCTAGTACTTTAAGATTGACAATAGAAAATAGTTCGAGACTTGCAGATGCAAAAAAGAATTTAGTTAAAAATTGGATGACAAAAATTGGCTATCGTAAGGCCTTTTTTAACGAAACTCAAGCATTTGAATATATTGATAGCGTTGTACTTAACAAACCAACAGCTCAGTTTTTTTTAGTAAATGATAAAACTTTAATATTTTCTTTTAATAAGCAAGATTATACACTTAAAGAGTTTGCAGATGCAGTAAAAACTGCAAAATATAGTGGAACTGCAAATGCTAATAAATCTTACAAAGATTTATTGACTGAATTTGAAGAAGAAATGGCAACATCATATTACAGAGATCATATTGAAGAATACAATGCATCTATGCAAAAGCAGTTAAAAGAATTTAACGAAGCAAACTTACTTTTTGCAGCCATGGAAAAACAAGTGTGGAATAAAGCTATAGAAGATACTGCTGCTTTGAAAAAATATTATGAAGAAAACAAAAGAAAATATACCTGGCAACCTAGTGTAAATGCAATAATTTTTAGTGCTAATAATAGAGAACAAGCTTTAAGTTTAAAACAAGAATTAGAAAAAAGTATAACTAGTTGGCGAAAAATAATTGATAGTTTTGGAGCTAAAGTTGCAGCTGACAGCAGTAGATTTGAAATTGAACAACTATCAACCACTCAAAAAAGTGAAGGTGTACAAGCAAACAAATTTTCTGCATTAGAAAAGAATGCTAACGATGATAGTTATAGTTTCATTTATTTTACATCAAACCAAATACCAGTTGGTCAAAGAAGTTTTGAAGATGCAAAAGGATTGCTAATAAACGATTACCAGCAAGTACTAGAAGTAAAATGGTTAGATGAACTAAAGAAAAAATATCCAATAAAGTTTAATGATGCAGTATGGAAAACAATTAAATAATTTCCTGCAATTCAAATAAAGTTTCATGCTACAAATCCTTAGGTTTGTAGCATGTTTAGTTTTAGCGAGTTATCAAAAGATTTTAATACAAAGTTTAGTGTAAAACATTTTCCAGATACGCCCCAAAATTTATATAATCCTTGTGATTATTTTCTAGGAATTGGAGGCAAAAGGGTTCGTCCTGTGCTTTGCTTAATGGGGTGTAATTTGTTTGGAGAAATCAATCCCGATGCTTGGCATGTAGCCAAAGCAGTAGAGTTGTTTCACAATTTTACGCTAATACATGATGATATAATGGATGCTGCTAGTTTAAGGCGTGGTATGCAAACGGTACATACAAAGTATAATAATAATGTTGCTATACTTTCTGGTGATGTGATGTTAATTAAGAGTTATGAAGAAATTAATAAAATAGATGGACAGTTGCTCCATAAAATCTTGACTATTTTTAATAGAACTGCAAAAGAAGTTTGTGAAGGCCAACAAATGGATATGGATTTTGAAACCCAAGAATCAGTTTCGCTTGATGAATACATAGAAATGATAAACCTTAAAACTAGTGTGTTATTGGCTGCAAGCTTGCAAATGGGTGGAATGCTTGGAGGTACAAGTGAAGGAAATTGTAAACATTTGTACGAGTTTGGCAGAAACCTAGGCATTGCATTTCAAATTCAAGATGATTATTTAGATGCCTTTGGAAACCCTGAAAAATTTGGAAAAGAAGTTGGTGGCGATATTAAGCAAAACAAAAAAACATTTTTATTTATTCATGCTTTAGAAGTAGCAAACCCATCTCAAAAAAAAGTGATTGAAAGTTTAATAACCGAAAATCCATCAAATAAAGTAGAACAAATGTTGCAAATATTTAAAGATTGTGGCGTTGATGTTTGGGCAAATGAGTTAAAAGAAAAATATTTTGATATTGCCATGCAACATTTAAACGATATTGCGGTAGTCTCTAACAGAAAAGCACCATTAAAAGAATTAGCTGAGTTTTTGATTGTGAGAGAGAATTAAT
>JBMLOQ010000023.1:0-16910 GCA_049242885.1 Chitinophagaceae bacterium | reverse complement strand
GAGCATCTGACTACGGATCAGAAGGTTTTAGGTTTGAATCCTAACGCGGTCACAACAAAAGTAAAAGCTCTGCATTTATGTGGAGCTTTTTATGTATTTGCTTATTTTTATCATTTTATTACGATTAACAATCGACTTTTACACATCTATTAATTGAAATCAAATAAAACATATAATATGAAATTATTATTAGCCAACATTTTATTTTTTTTAACTAGCTATTGTGCAGCACAAATAGATACAACAAAATTAAGATTTTCAAAAGATAATTATAGAATCGAATACCCAAAATCTTGGCGAATCGACACTTCACGTCTAATGGGTACTGAGTTTTTCTTGTTTGCTCCACTTGAAAATCAAACAGATAAATTTAGCGAAAACGTTAATTTAATTATTCAAGATCTAACTGGTCAAAGTGTAAATCTTGAATCTTACAAGTCGCTTACTGACAAACAAATAGCTGAATTTACAAATGAATCTAAAGTTTTTGAATCAATAATAATAAAGAATAACAATAAGGAATACTTCAAAGTTGTTTATACAATGACACAAGGCAAATCAAAACTGATGATTACCTCCATTTGCATAATTAAAAACGAAAAAGCCTATCTTTTAACATTTACTACTGAGTTGGAGAAATACGAATTATATAAAAAAACAGGAGAACGAATATTAAATTCTTTTTTTGTAACAAAATAAACATTCTCCAACAATTGTTTTAGTTAAGACTGTTTAAAATAAATAAAAGAAAACAAGACAAGTTAACTTATCAATTTCAATCCTAAAAGCATTAATTGACAAGCATCAATCCGTTACTAATAAAAATTTAGTGATAAATGAAAATTGTTTCAATTTAATTTTTATTCATAAAATAAAACTAAAACTTAGGACAATTAATTGGCTTTTCTGTATTTGGTTGATTGGTAAATATTAACGAAACCTCAAAACCACCCATTCTTTGGGATGCTGTTTTTAAGGAAGAAGTATTTACATCATAAGTCATTCCCAACCTAAAATTATTATACTCTACACCTACATAAGGAATGATAGCATCTTTAACCCTTATCCAGCTTCCAACATACAAACTAAATGGGTTATAGTTTTGTTGGCTTGGTGTTATTTGCAATGCACCTCCCAAAACGGTTTCATTGGCATTGCCTTGTGTACTATGCAACCCACTAAAATGCATGGTTGTGCTTTCTCCAACTGGGAAATATCCACCTGCATGGAAAGTTGCTCTGGGATTTAAATTAAACAAAGCACCTGTAAACTGTTGTTGAGGCCTATTTATATGATAAACACTTATGCCAGCATAAAAATTATTTCTTTCGCTAGTGCTTCCATTGTACAACAAACCAGCATTTAAATCGATATAATTATTTTGTAAAGTAGCATTATTAAATATTTCACTGCTTACACCAGTAAAACCAGTTGCAGTTAATTGGTCTTCAAATTTTAAACCTGCTGTATTAATAAACATATTGGCATAAGTGGCTTGTATTCCAAAACCTAATTGATGAGCTCCATCTTCATCTAGTCCTTTGTGATATGCAGTTGAAAAAGAAAAATAATTTTGCTTTACAGCACTACCAGCACTATTATCACTCATGCCCATAAAACCTACACCCCACATATCATTACTACTAATATTGCTTTGCATTATGTGAAAATCTACACTTGCAGTAGAAGTAATAAAAGCATTGTTAATTGTTGGCCATTGGTTTCTATGGTTTGCAGCAACACGATAATTTCCATTGAACTTACCTGTAAATGCAGGATTTAAAGTAAGTGGGGAAGCAAAAAACTGTGAAAAATGTGGGTCTTGAGCATAAATATGTTTTAGGCTGCAACAAAGTATAAATATGGTTAAAAATTTTTTCATCTGTTATTTTCTAATTCTCAATAGTCTTTGATTATTTAATTTGAAGCACAATAATACTTAATTATTTGTTACCTACTTTATTGACAAATATTTTAACAATTTAGTTGCAGAATAGCCAATTTATATAATCTCTTCAATTAAATAATTATTTCTTTCTTGTGAGTTTCGTCCAATTAACTCAGCAACAAATCCTGCTAAAAACAATTGCACCCCAATAATCATTACAGTTAAAGCAATATAAAATGTGGGTTTATTAGTAACTCCATAATTTTCGCCTTCCAAAAATTTCATTAGCACGTTATAAGCAATCATTATAAAACCTACAATAAAAGCAAGTGTACCATACAATCCAAAAAAGTGCATAGGGCGTTTGCCAAATTTACTTACAAAACTTATGGTTGCAAGGTCTAAAAATCCATTTACAAAACGTTCCCATCCAAATTTTGTACTACCATATTTTCTAGCTCTATGCTCTACAACTTTTTCACCAATTTTTCTAAATCCTGCCCATTTTGCAATTACAGGAATGTACCTGTGCATTTCTCCAAAAACCTCTATACTTTTAACTACTTTATTCTTATATGCTTTTAAACCACAATTAAAATCGTGTAAATAAATTCCACTGCTCCATCTTGCTGTTGCATTAAACAATTTACTTGGTAAGTTTTTGGTTAATGCATTATCATATCTTTTTTTCTTCCATCCACTAACAATATCAAAGTTTTGGTTTACAATCATATTGTACATTTCTGGTAATTCATCTGGACTATCTTGCAAATCAGCATCCATTGTAAAAACTACCTTACCCTTTGCTAATTTAAAACCCTCGTTCAGGGCTGCACTCTTGCCATAATTTCGTTGAAACTTAATGCCTTTAAAGTTTTGGTTTTTTAATTGTATTGATTTAATTACATCCCAACTTTCATCTACACTTCCATCATCTACAAAAATTACTTCATAGCTAAAGTTATTTTCAATCATTACCTTATCAATCCAAGCACTTAACTCGGGTAAACTTTCAGCTTCATTAAACAAAGGAATTACAATACTTATATTCATCATATTTTTCAAAAGTAACTATTAATGGGTATTCAAAAAAAGTTTAAAACTTAATCTTTTTTCCCAAATAAAATGGCACCAAATAAACTACCCAAAAATCCCAATACTAAATTACCCATTAATGAGCCTGCTGTAATGGTAAGTGCCATAACTTTTTTGGCTCTTTCAAACTCTTCGGGCTTGTAATTTTGCTTTGTAATGTTGGCATTATTATTTTTTGCAAAATTCATAACTGCCTCTTCGGGCATATTAGGAAAAATTAAATATACCAACAACAACATTCCTACAAAGCTTATGCAAGCCAACACAGCACTGGTTTTTAAACCATGAGATAATAAGCCATTAAATTGCAATTTGGCCGCTTGAACTTTTTGAAAAATATACACAGCAACCAATAAACTAACTATAATTAATACCCATCCAACATACAATAAAGTATCGTTGTAATAGTTATTTGTAGCTAATAGAATTGTTTTAAAAACTATAATTATTAATGCTATGATTATACCCTTATAAATATGTGATGATGCTATTTTCATTTATTTATTATCTATTGATGAATACCTGATTATTATTTATACAAGCTACAATTTTACCATGCAAATTGGTGTTAAGCAATGGTGAATTGTGGGCTTTACTATTATTGTTTTGTAATGAATAATGCCAAGTTTGAGCTGTATTAAAAACAGTAACATTGCAAATGTTTCCAACTTCAATAGTAGGAAGTTTTACATTAAAAATTTTGGCTGCATTATCTACCATTAACCTTGAAATTGTTGATGGACTTAAATTAGGTAAAGCCATAACTAAAGTACTAAAACTGGTTTGAACACCAATTGCTCCAAAAGCTGCCTCCATAAAATCGCAAACTTTATTGTCTATTATTTCTGGCAAATGATGGCTAGTAATGCAATCAATTACGCCATTCTCAACTGCTTCTATTAATGCTTGCCTATCTTCCTTAGTTCTTAATGGCACTTTTAGTTTTAAGTTAGTATTATATTGTTGCAAATCCTCTTCACAAAATAATAAATGCAAAGGGGTACAACTACAAGTAATATTTAAGTTTTTTTGTTTTGCATTAGAAATTAAATCTATTGCAGCTTTTGTACTTACACCAGTGATATGCAGTTTGCTATTTGTATATCCTAATAAATCAATATCCCTTTTTAACAATAGCTCTTCTCCAATGCTAGGAATTCCAGGTAAGCCTAATTGCACACTAGTGATGCCTTCATTCATTACTCCATGTGAACCAATGCTTTTATCAATGGGCATTTGTACAAGTAACCCATCAAAAGCTTTTACATATTGTAGGGCTTTTAAAATTATACCAGCTTTTTGAATTGGCAAAATTCCATCTGTAAAAGCTATTGCACCAGCTTGGTGCATATCATACATTTCTGCCAATTGTTTACCTTCTAATTTTTGTGTAATACTTCCTAAAGGAATTATTTGAATAGGTAAATTTTTGTTTTTTGACTGTACAAAAGTTACAATTGACTTATTATCTACTACAGGATTAGTATTTGGCAAAGCAAAAGCAGTAGTTACACCACCTGCAAAGGCAGCATTGGCAAACGTTTCAATAGTTTCTTTAGCTTCGAAACCAGGCTCCCCTACTTGGCAAAAAACATCAATAAATCCATTGGTAATACTACAGTTTGAGCAATCTATTATTTCAGCTTCATTTACTACATTTATAGTGCTCTCAATAGCAGTAATTACTCCATTTTCAATTAAAATATCTACAATTTTATTTGTATGTAATGAAGTTGTTGATGCTACAAAAACTTGCTTAAGCAATATTTTCATGTACTAGAAAATTTAGTGCAATATAAATGCAAAATTTGTTTCAATATTTTATATTTGTAACGTTTATTAATAATTCTTTTTCGAGATGTAGCACAGCCAGGTAGTGTACACGTCTGGGGGGCGTGGGGTCGCAAGTTCAAATCTTGTCATCTCGACCGTTTAAAAGTTCTTCCCTCAACTTTTCTTCATATCATTACCCTAAAAAACTTCCTTTAAATGAATTATAAAAAACAACTTTGCTACATTATTTTATCCATTCTTCTCCTTCTTTTCAATAAATTATACTCCCAATCGGCATCTAAAAAACCCAATATTTTAATCATTCTGGCTGATGATTTAGGTTATAAAGATTTAAGCTGTTACGGAAGTAGTTTTTATGAAACGCCTAATTTAGATGCTTTAGCAAAAGATGGCATAAAATTTAATAATGCGTATGCAGCTAACCCAGTTTGTAGCCCTACAAGAGCAGCCTTATTAACTGGAAAATATCCTACAAAAACTGGCATAACAGATTGGATTGTTGGACGACAAGCAAAAGGAAAAGCCAAGCCTTATGAAAAACTTATTGCAGCTGAAACTAGCTATCAATTAAATTTAAGCGAAACTACATTTGCTGAATATGCTCTTACGCAAGGATATGCTACTTTTTTTGCTGGCAAATGGCATTTGGGTGAAGAAGAAAAATTTTGGCCCCAACACCAAGGGTTTACAATAAATAAAGGGGGATTTGGAGCAGGAAGTCCAAAAGGGAAAATTAATGATAGCACTGGTGCCTTTTTTACGCCTTACAATAACCCAATGTTGAGTGATGGCCCAAAAGGTGAATACTTAACTGATAGACTTACAAATGAATGCATTGAATTTATTGCATCAAATAAAAATAAACCTTTTTTACTTTTTCATTCTTTATATGCAGTTCATAATCCTTTACAAGCACCAAAAAATTTGATTGAAAAATATAAACTTAAAAAACAAAAACTAGGAATAAAAGATGAAGAAAGATTTACCAAAAGCGAAGCGTGGATGCAAAATGAAAAAGATTGGAAAACCAGGTTAGTACAAGACAACCCTGCATATGCTGCTATGATTGAAAATATGGATTGGAATATTGGACGAATAATTGCTGAACTAAAAGAAAATGGACTGTATGATAACACTTTGATAATTTTTACATCTGATAATGGAGGATTAAGTACAGCAGAAGGAAGTCCTACTGCTTTGCTACCCTTAAAAGCAGGAAAAGGTTGGTTGTACGAAGGTGGAATAAAAGTTCCCTTTATTTTTAAATGGGGCAAAAATTCTAAAGTAAATATAGAAGTAAATACACCTATTAATACCATTGATATTTATCCAACCATTGCTAAAGCAATTAATAAAAATTACAAAAAACCAAGTGCCATTGATGGTTCTAGTTTGATTGATATTGTGGCAAGCCCTGCAAACTTTTATAAAAGAAATTTAATATGGCATTACCCACACTATAGCAATCAAGGAGGAAAACCAAGTGCAGCCATTAGAGAAGGAAATTTTAAACTAATTTATTTTTACGAAGACGAACATATTGAATTGTATGATATTGAAAAAGATATTGCAGAACTTAACAACATATCCCTAACCAATGAAAGTAAAGTTTTTGACTTAAAGCAAAAATTACTAAATTGGCTTAATAAAAATGCTAAAGATAATTTTAAACAAAACCCAAATTTTATACACTAAAAAATTATATTAAAGTGTAGAAAAACCGCTTATAAATAAAAAAATAATCCATAAATTTTAAACCTTAACCTTGCTTTTTAATTACTTAAATAAAATAAAATGAAAAAAATTTTTGCTTTATGCAATTTGCTATGTGTTTTATTAGTTAGTTCTCAATGTAAAGCACAAGATAAAAGTAATCGTCCAAGCCCACCAGCTGTTGCAAAGCAAACATTGGCAAGTGGCTCTGAAATTACAATTGATTATAGCCAACCAAGTTTAAAAGGAAGAACAATAGGAAAAGATATTGAGCCAAAACTAGATGAAGTTTGGCGTACAGGTGCTAATGAAGCAACTGTATTTGAAACTTCTAAAGCAATTAAAATAAATGGCAAAGAATTGCCTGCTGGAAAATATGGCTTTTTTAGCATTATGGGTAAAGATGGTTGGACAATCATTTTCAATAAAAATTGGAAACAATGGGGTGCTTATGATTATAAACAAGAGGAAGACGTATTAAGAATCAATGCCAAAGAAACTGTTAGCGAATCTTCATCAGAGAAATTTACGTTTACAATTGATACTAATGGAACTGTTACTTTACATTGGGGTACTAAAAAAGTAAGTTTTTCAATAGACTAATCTAAATATCAATTAAAATAATTTGTGTTGAATTAGAAGGAGAAGTTTCTAAATGTTTCAGAAATTTCTCCTTTCTTTTTGCAGAAAAAAACGAAATTGACACCTCAAGGAATATAGAGATCTCATTTTACATAATAAGATTTCTCGGGTAAGAACCCTCGAAATGACGTGATGATTGAATAAGTTCTAAATACTACCCATACAAGTCTTCTAACTGTAAACGTTTTATTCTTGCCCAAATACTACCTTTTGAACGACCCATTTTGTTGGCAATTTTTTCAATCTCCATGTTTTTACAATATAAAATGGTAAGTTCATCATCAAGTTCATCTGACCATGGTTGATAAGATTTTTCAAATCTTACAACATCACCATTAAACGTATTATTATAAGCTTTGCCTTTATTTGATTTTACTTTAGATTGACTTTTTTCTTTATCAGCTTCAGTCGTCTTTTGTTTTATGCCAATTACATTTCCTTTCAAAGCAAAATTTGGAGGCACTATACTATAAGGTATATAAAGTTTTGTTTTGGCTCGTGTAATGGCTACATATAATAAATTTACTTCTTCATTAAGCTTTATTAGTTTTAATGGCTCAATGCCATTTTCTACTTGCTTTTCAAGCTTGTCTTTTGTTATAAAATCTTCTGCTAAATACACCTCATCGTATTCTAATCCTTTACAACGATGAACTGTAGTAAAAATCATTTTCGCTGTATTTTTTTGTTCAAATGAAACATGTTTTTCTTTAAGCAATTTTAGAATGTCAAATATTTCATTTTCATATTCTTTCACAATTTCAACTAGCATTCCCAATTGCATATCACTAGTTTTATCAATAAACTCTTCCAAATCTTTGAACTGCTTCATAGATTTAATTAGTGGGTCATTAATTTTAGAATGTTGGTTATTATATAAAAATAAAACATCGTACAAACTAGTACCATCATCGGCGTAAGTATAACTATTTATGTTTCCCTCGAAATAAATAGTAGCAACTTTTTTGTTATTGGTTACATAACTTATGGCTTCAACAAGCAAGCCAATATTGGTTCTAGCAATGGTAGCTTTACTTTGCAACGATTGGCTTTTCCCCACACCAATTACATTTTCAACTACTTGGTTTTCGAAAAAAGTTTTTTTATAATTCAAAATGTCGTTTGCAAGAGAGGCAATATTATCGTTAAACCTAAAACTATTGGTGAGATGCAGTGTAGCAAAAGCTACTTGCTCCAAAGAGTTTATAGCATATCGCCAACTGTAAATTTGCTGATGCGTATCACCAACTATAATTTTTGTAGCCTGTTGTTTTAACACTACATCAAGCATGGCTGCACTAGCATCTTGAGCTTCATCAAACAAAATGTATTGGTAAGGTAAAATAGGTTGGGCAAGCTGAAATTTTTTAAGATAAAAATCGTGTGTAATTTCAATTTGTTTATTATTCATTTTTGCCAAAAACCTTCGTGTTTGTAACACAATAAAAGGCAAGCAACTTTTAACAAATTGTAACGTTTTTTCATTGTCTATAGTTGCTAAATAATCAACTTCCTCTACTTTTTGTTTACTGCTATTGCAGAATAAGCTTACAAGTTTTAAAATATGGTTGGCAATAATAAACTCATAATGCTTCTCAGCATTACCTTGCATTTCTAAAATATTTGGCAACTCTTGAGTTTTGTAGCCATTGGCTTTTAGCGTAAACCCACTCCCTACTACAATATTTTTATATGCTAAAGAATGTGCTGTTTCTACTCTTATATTTTGTAACCCTAAAGAAGCAAATTTTAATGCAGCTTCATCTTTTACCGTTTTATTAAAAGCAATATAAATAACCTTAGCATCTTTGGGTAATTGTTTTGCATACTCAATAATGGTAGTGGTTTTGCCACTACCAGCAACAGCATTTATTTTTACATTGCCATTGATTGATAAAATACTTTTTTGCTCTTGAGTAAGTTGCATGAGGTAACTTAAAACCTTGGATTTTAATTTCAAGGCTTAGGTAGTTTTATAAGCCCACCAATGTTTCTTCAATAGTTTTTATCCTAGCTTCTGCATCGGCTTTTTTCTTTTGCTCTGCTGCTACAACTTCTGGTTTTGCATTTGCCACAAACCTTTCGTTACTCAATTTTTTATCTACACTATTTAAAAATCCTTTTTGATATTCAAGATCTTTCAACAATTCCTCTTTTAAAGCTACAACATCAATTTCTTTATTACTTTGAATGTAAAATTTATTACTTTCAAAAGCAACAACAACAGTGTTGGCAACTGTATCTTTTACAAATTGAATATGAGTTGCATTTACTTGCTTTGCTAGAATGTTTTGAATTGAACTGAAACTCAATTCATCTTGCGTTTGAATAAATAACTCAATTTCGTCTTTAGGCTTAATTTCATTTTTTACACGTGCTTCACGCAAAGTTGTAATAGTTTGTTGCAACAACTTACCTTGTGCAAGAATTGAATTTTGAGGGCTTTGAGTTAAAGTATTTTGCTTAATAGTTAAATCCTCTGTTCTAGCAACTAAATTGTGATAAATTTCCTCTGTTATTATTGGCATAAATGGATGTAACAACTGTAATAATTCATCAAAATACTCAACAGTTTTACTGTAAACAGATGTTTCTATTGCTTGTTCAAAACCTGGTTTTATCCACTCTAAATACCAGCTACAAAAATCGTCCCAAACTAAACTGTATATTACTTTTAGTGCAGCACTGAGTTGAAATTGTTTTAACAATTGTTCAACTTCTAATTTTACCTCATTTAATCTATTTTCGAACCAAACTAAAGCAAAATTTTGCTCTGAACTTTGAGTTGCAATTTCTGCTTGACGAGATTCCCACATTTTAACCAACTTCATTGCATTCCACAATTTGTTGCTAAAATTTCTCCCCTGTTCTAAACTACTTTCATCAAACAATAAATCGTTTCCTGCAGGACTAGAAATTAATATACCAAAACGCACAGCATCAGCCCCATATTTGTCAATTAATCCCAATAAATCTGGGCTATTACCTAATTGTTTACTCATTTTACGGCCTTGTTTATCTCTAACCATTCCCGTAAAATAAACATCCTTAAATGGTTGTTTTTGGTTAAACTCATAACCTGCCATAATCATTCGTGCTACCCAAAAGAAAATAATATCTTGCCCTGTAACTAAAGTTGTAGTTGGGTAATAATAGTTAACTTCTTGATTGTTTGGGTTGCTGATGCCTTTAAAAACTTCCATTGGCCAAATCCAAGAAGAAAACCAAGTGTCGAGACAATCTTCATCTTGAGAAAGTTTAAGGTTTAAGGTTTCTGGTTTATTCTTGTGTAATTCTTCTATGCTATTTGCAACATAATAATTTCCGTTTTCATCATACCATGCAGGTATTTGCTGCCCCCACCATAATTGTCTACTAATGCACCAATCTTTTATATTTTCTATCCAATGTTTATAGGTATTTTTAGCTTTTGCTGGATGAAAAACAATATCATCATTCATAACTGCAGTAAGCGTTTCAGGATTATTAGCTATAAACTTTTTCATATCCATAAACCACTGCATACTTAATCTGTTTTCAATAATAGCACCTGTACGTTCACTTGTACCAACTTGACCTTTATATGCTTCTATTTTTTCAATTCCACCTAAGGCTGCAATATCGTCAACTATTATTTTTCTCAAATCAAATCTATCAATACCAACATAAGATTTTACTTTATCGTTTATACTTTCTTGCTCTAATTGTATTGCTGTAAACTTTCCATCGGCATCCAAAGTATCTATGGTTTTAAGAAGATGTTTACGTCCAATTTCATTGTCATTTTTATCGTGAGCTGGTGTAATTTTTAAAGCACCAGTTCCAAATTCAGCATCTACGTATTCATCTGCAATAATGGGTATTCGTCTATTAATAACTGGTACAATTACCTCCTTGCCAATATAACTTCTATATCTTTCATCATTTGGATTTACACATATTGCCACATCACCCAAAATCGTTTCAGGCCTTGTAGTTGCTACTTGCATAAATGCTCCACTCCCATCTGCAAAAGCATATTTTACGAAATACAATTTACTGTCAACTTCTTTATAAATTACTTCTTCATCGCTCAAAGCTGTTTTACTTGCAGGATCCCAATTTACCATTCTCAATCCACGATAAATTATTCCATCATTATACAACTGTACAAATATTTTTATAACTGCTTTGTAGTAATCTTCATCCATTGTAAAGGAAGTTCTATTCCAATCTAAACTGCAACCCAACTTTTTAAGTTGCTGTAAAATTATACCTCCATATTTTTCTTTCCATTCCCAAGCATAATTTAAAAAAGCTTCACGACTTAATGAAGATTTTGTAATGCCACGCTCTCGCAACATTGCAACTACTTTAGCTTCTGTGGCAATACTTGCATGATCTGTACCTGGTACCCAACAAGCATTAAAGCCTTGTTGCCTTGCTCTACGAATTAAAACATCTTGAATAGTATTGTTTAAGCAATGCCCCATGTGCAAAACTCCTGTAACATTGGGTGGAGGGATAACAACTGTATATGCTGGTTTTGTATTATCTACACTACTATTAAAATATCCTTTACTTAACCAGTGATTGTACCAAAAATTGTCTTGTGTTTGGTGCTCAAAATTTTTTGAAATATCTGCCATAAAATAAAAATCAAATATTATAAATGGCTGCAAATGTAAGCTTCCTTAAAAAAGTAATTTTTAAAAAAATTAGATAAAAAAAAGCTATCCATTTTAGATAGCTTTTTTTTGATTTTTTTATCTGGAATATTTGAATAAAATATCTCTTGCAATACTTACACCTTTACTATTCATAACCTCCACAGCATAATAGCCAGGAACTAGATTTCGAACATTTAAATCTACTTTTTGGAAAGCAGCTAAATAGTTCAAAGTTTGTGCACTTCTTATTCTTCCAAAGCCATCTATTAATCGCACAGTAATAATTTCATTTATTGGAGCGTCAAAATACAATGCTGCAACATCTTTTACTGGATTTGGCACTATAAAAATTCTTTTCTCAGAAATCGCTCGAGAAAATCCTAAACGTTGTGATATTCTTATAGTATCAGAAGTTACATTACATGTAGTAGGAAAAATTACATTAACTCTATACGTTCCAATTTCTGAAAAAGGCACAGATATTGTATTCGTACCTATCACTGTGTTTACACCATTTTTCGACCAAAAATAATTTGATGGAACTAATGTACTTGGTGTTATAGTTGCTGTAATTGTAGCAACTTGACCAGGCAACAAACTACTGCTTGGGCTAACATTTAATACAACTCTAGGAGAATCAATTACGGTAACAGTTATTGAACTTCTTGGACTTTCACAGAAATTACTATTACTACTTACAAAAAATATTTGAGAACCTGGAACAGTAGTAAGTGGTGATGGAGGAATTGAAGATGCCACACCACCAATTGCAGCATTGTACCAAATTAAATTGCTACCAATTGCAGTAAGTGGAACAGGTGTGCTATTTCTACAAACAAATTTATTATTTGTAATTGGTGCAGCTGGAGCAATGCCAATAGAAACATTTGCAATATTACTAATCAAAACACCACAGGCACTTGTTACTCTTACACTATAATTAGCCACATCGGCAGGTTGTAAATTATTAAACCTTAATATGCTATCAGTTTGACCAACAATATTTATACCATTTTTCATCCATTGGAAAGATGGTGTTGGGCCACTTGTAACATTTACATACAATCTTGTGTTGCCTGCTAAACATGCACCAGTATCTGCTGGCTGTCTAGCAATTAAAGTTGCAGGAACAACTGTTATTAATGCAGTTCCTGTAATTTGAGTTAAAGATATTGGACAACTACCGCCATCACTCATTTGAACAATTCTGTAAGATGCAGATCTTGATGGATTTACAGGTATTGAAATTGTATCTGTTAAAATATTGTTTAAAGCAAAATTTGCAGTTCCATCAGTATAAGTAATATTAAAAGGTGCAGTTCCAAAAAACTTAATTCCAATATTTGCAGATGAGCCACTACAAATTGTAGCAATACCACTAATTCGAGCCCCTGGAAGAGGATTTACTTTTACTGTTGTGATAACAGAATCTCTACATCCATTAGCTTGTAAAGCAATTAATCTAATATTATACTCACCAGGATTGGTAAAGGATTTTGTTGGATTTGCTAAACTACTTGTAGTACCATCTCCAAAATTCCATAAAAAGGTAGTGCCTACAACAGCACTAGTTGTTGTGTTATTTAATACAAAGCTATTTGAATTAACACATTGTTGTACGGCATTTACAGTAAATGCAACTGATGGTTTTTGTAATAAACTAATTGGTGTAGTTGCAACAGCTGTACAACCAAAAGTATCTGTTACAGTAAGCACTACATTTACAACCATGCTAGTTGTTGTTGCATAAGCTTTTTGCAAACTAGATAAAACAGAAGTTGTTCCATCTCCAAAATTCCACAAGTAATTTAAAGGTGTAGATCCTGGGTTAGAATTACTAAAATTATAAGTATTTGAACATCTATTTAATGCAGATGCCACAATTATTGGTTTAGGAGGTTCGTTTACCAAAACATTTACAAAAGAACTATCCTTACATCCAAAACTGTTAGCAGCTAGTAATTTCACGGTATAGACTCCTCCATTTGCAAATGATTTAAACGGACTAACATCATTACTAAAAGTACCATCACCAAAAATCCATGTGTAAGTTAAACCTGCAATATTGGTTGTATTTACAAACTGAATATTATTACCAGCACATAAATAATTTGAAGTATAAATAAAACTTGCAGTAGGTTTTGGAGCTACTTGTATGTTGACTATGCTACTGTCTTTACAGCCATTTATATTGGTAACAATAAGTTTTACTGCATAATTTGCTCCTCTTGTATAAACCTTACTTACATTCACCAATGAGGAGTAAGTAGTGTCTCCAAAATCCCACAAATAAGTATTTCCTGGGATTGGATTTGTAACTGAATACCTGAAAATATTGCTACCAACACATTGAGTGGTATCGTTTATAGAGAATTTAGCTGAAACTGTTTGAGGCACAAATATTACCCTTGTAATACTATCTACACAAAAATTATTTTTGGCATAAAGTGTTACATTATAAGAGCCTGGTGTTGCATATTGCTTGATAGGGCTTGCTACTTGAGATGTGCTTCCATCTCCAAACAACCATGTAAATGGAAATCCTGTAGAAGTTCCTGTGCTTGTATTATTGAATGATACAGCACTTGTACATAAATCAATGCTTGCATTAAAGTTTGCTTGAACTGGAGGATTTACACTTACCACTTGAATGGCACTATCAATACAACCACTTGCTGTTCTAGCTATCAATTTTACAGTGAAAGAATTAATTGTACTGTAAGATTTTATAGGATTGGATGCCAACGAAGTAGTACCATCACCAAAACTCCATACATAACTTGTAATTGCTGGGTTACTTACACTTGGTGTAAATACAAAACTATTACTATTTAAACATTGACTAGCTTTATTTACTGTAAACCCAACTGTTGGTTTAGCTGCCACTGTAACAAACTGTATTGCTGTATCCACACAACCATTGCTATTAGTAACACTCAATCTAACAGTATATAAACCTGGAGTTGAGTAATTTACAGAAGGATTTGCAACAACGTCTGTACTACCATTTCCAAACTGCCAAAAATAAGTTGGTGATACTAAGTTTGATGAAGTATTCGACATTGTAAAACTGGAAGTTCCTGCACAGTTTCCTGTAGTAGAAATTACATTAAAAGATGCGATTGGCTTGCCATTCATACTCACAATTTGTGAAGTACTATCAATACATCCATTTGCATTAACTGCAATTAATCTTACAGTATAAGTACCTAAAATTGGATACACTTTAGTTGGGGAAGCTTGATTGCTAATGGTACCATCTCCAAAACTCCATGTAAAACTACTAGCTCCTACACTGGTATTTGTAAATGTAAAAGTATTGTTACTGGTACAAACATTGCTTGGTACTGTAAAACTAGCTGTTGGTTTATTTACAACTGTTACAGTATTTTGAGTACTGTCTTTGCAGCCATTTGGATTTGTTACAAATAAACGAACAGTGTAAACACCTGGTAAACTATAAGATTTTATTGGATTTACATCTTGAGAAACTGTACCATCGCCAAATGTCCAATAATAGACTGCACCTAAAACTGCTGTGCTATTATTTGTAAAACTAAATCTATTATTATCTAAACACTGACTTAATGAATTAACAGTAAACGAAGCGGCTGGTTTTGAAGATAAACTAATGATTTGTGACACACTATCAATACATCCACTTGCATTACTTGCTATTAATTTTACTGTGTATGTGCCAAATGAAGTATAAGTTTTTATTGGAGATGCTTGTGTACTAAAGCTACCATCACCAAAGCTCCAAGTATAATTAGTAGCACCTGTACTTGTATTAGTAAAAGCAATATTGTTACTACCTGTACATAAACCATTTGGAGTTGTAAATGATGCAATTGGTTTAGTTACAACTGTTACTGTATTTTGTGTACTGTCTTTGCATCCATTTGGATTAGTTACAAATAAACGAACAGTATAAACACCTGATAAACTATAAGATTTTATTGGATTTACGTCTTGAGAAACTGTACCATCACCAAATGTCCAATAGTAGGCTGCACCTAATTCAGCTGTGCTATTATTTGTAAAACTAAATCTATTATTATCTAAACACTGACTTAATGAATTAACAGTAAACGAAGCGGCTGGTTTTGAAGATAAACTAATAATTTGTGACACACTATCTATACATCCACTTGCATTACTTGCAATTAATTTTACAGTGTAGGTGCCAAATGTAGCATATGTTTTTGTTGGAGAAGCTAGTGTACTAAAACTACCATCTCCAAAACTCCAAGTATAACTAGTTGCACTAGTGCTTGTATTAGTAAATGTAATATTGTTACTACCAGTACATAAACCATTCGGAGTTGTAAATGATGCGATTGGTTTATTGGTAACTGTAATATTGGTAAACAAACTGTCTTTACAAGCACTTGAGTTTGTAATATAATATTTTACTGTATAAATGCCTGGAGTTGCATAAGCCACTCTAGTATTACTATCAGTGCTAATAATTCCATTTCCAAAATCCCAATAGTAATAGCCAGTACCAATTACTGTACTTGTATTATTAAAATTCACTGTTTCACCAACACAAACTGAAGTTTTGCTAGCTGAATAACTTGCAATGGGTTTTGTACTTAGATTAATATTAGTTGAAAAACTATCAACACATCCATTGGCGTTAGTTGCAATGAGCTTTATAGTATAATTGCCAAAAGCTGCATAGGTTTTAGTTGGATTAGTTAAAACATTCGTTGTACCATCTCCAAAACTCCACACATAACTACTTGCATTAGTGCTTGTATTGGTTAATGAAATTGCAAGACTGTTTGAACAATTACCTCCACCTACAATTGTAAAGCTTGGTACTGGTTTTGTAGTTACTACAACATTTTGTGTAACACTATCTTTACAACCATTAACTCCTGTAACTACTAATTTTACTGTATAATTTCCTGCAACTGCATAGGCTTTTGAAGGGCTAATTAGGGTTGAAAAAATGCCATCTCCAAAATCCCAATAATAACTTGCAATACTTCCTGTACTTGTATTGGTAAACACAAAATTGCTACCTCCAGCACATTGTGTTGTTGTATTTAAGGTGTAGGCTGCAACTGGTTTGGTTGCTATACTTACATTTTGGCTTATACTATCTTTACATCCATTAG
>JBMLOQ010000022.1:0-8881 GCA_049242885.1 Chitinophagaceae bacterium | reverse complement strand
TTCTCGAAATTATGTATTTAAATTGTCGAAGAGGTCTATTATGTTCATCTGCCTTTACACATTTTAGTTTAATTTCTACACATCCTTACAACTTTCTGCCCAATAAATAACTAAAACGTAAATATTTATTTAAGCACAGCTTAATGTGAAGATGTTGTTTGTAAACTACATTTTATGTGTATAAGCTGTTGGTTTGTTCAATAACCTGTTAGCAAGTATGTAATTGTTGTGAATTATCATGGCTATGTTAGCAAAAATGTGTGTTATTAATTAGTAATTAATGTTTGTGTTTTAGCTTTCCAACTACCTATTTTCGTTCGCCAATCAAATAAAAAATTAGAGAAGGATTTTAAATACAATGGAAATTATAAGTACAAGAGATAAAAAACGTAGAACAAAGCCCCAGCTAGATTTAGCCAATTTGGGAGGATTTGGTAAAATTCCACCACAAGCCAAAGAGTTAGAAGAAGCAGTTTTAGGTGCAATTATGCTAGAGAAAAGTGCTTTTGACACTTTAATAGATACCAATTTAAAACCAGAATGTTTTTATGTAGAAGCACATCAGCTTATTTTTAAAGCTATGCAAAACATGCAGCAGCGTGGTGTGCCTATTGATATTCTTACAGTAGTTGAAGAGCTAAAACGCCTTGAACAATTAGATTTTGTTGGTGGTGCATATTATGTAAGTAAGCTTACCAATATGGTGGTAAGTACTGCAAACATTGATGCTCATGCCCGTATTATTCTTCAAAAATTTATACAAAGAGAACTTATAAAAATTAGTAGCGAAATTATTGGCGATGCTTATGAGGATAGCACAGACGTGTTTGATTTGCTAGATGAAAGTGAAACCAAAATGTTTAACATCACCAATAATTATTTGAAGAAAAACTTTGAAGATATTGGTAGTGTATTAGCAAAAGCTATTAACAGAATTGATGATTTAAGAAATCAAAAAGATGATATAAGTGGTGTGCCTAGTGGTTTTGTAAGTTTAGATAGAATTACTTACGGATGGCAACCAACCGATTTAATTATTTTAGCTGCACGTCCCAGTGTAGGTAAAACTGCATTTGCCTTAAACTTAGCTCGTAATGCTGCTTTAGGGCCAAAGCCAACAGGAGTAGGGTTTTTTAGTTTAGAAATGAGTGCAAGCCAATTGGTACAACGTATTTTAAGTGCCGAAAGTGAAATACACATGGAAAAAATTTCCAGAGGTAAACTAGAGGATTACGAGTATCAACAACTGCACACAAAAGGTATTAAAAAGCTAGAAAGTGCTCCTTTATACATTGATGATACAGCTGCATTAAACATTTTTGAATTTAGAGCTAAAGCTCGAAGGTTGGTTAATAAACATAATGTAGGAATTATTATCATTGATTATTTGCAATTAATGAGTGGCAATAATGAAAAAGGAAGTAATCGTGAACAAGAAATTAGTACCATATCTCGTAACTTAAAAGCATTGGCTAAAGAATTAAGTATTCCAATTATTGCTTTGTCACAATTGAGTAGAGCTGTAGAAACACGAAAAGAAAGCAAAATGCCACAACTTAGTGACTTACGTGAATCTGGAGCAATAGAGCAAGATGCCGATATGGTAATGTTTATTTACCGACCAGAGTATTACGAAGTAAACGCCAATGAAAATGGCGAAAGTACAAAAGGTGAAACCCATATAAGAATAGCAAAACATAGAAATGGTGCTCTAGAAACCATTAAATTAAAAGCACTTTTACATATACAGAAGTTTGATGAATGGGATGATGATAACATTGGTGGAATGCTTGGTGGCAACTTTAAACCAGTAGGACCAAGCCCTATAGGAGGTAGCCCAGTGCAAGACAATGGAGGTGGCAAGTTTTTTGTGCAAAGCAGCAAAATGAATACTAATAATTTCGATGAAGGTTTTGAAGAAGATGCTCCATGGTAATTTACTAAACATTCAGTTCATTAAAAACGAATATTTTACTTGGTGTTATAATCATAAACGATAAATAGCAAGTTTTGTATCCTTTTTTCTTAATTAATTGTGTAATCTAGCATAAGCTTTGTTTCTTTGCATCCCTTATGCAAAAAATTAAAGATTACAAAGAACTAGTAAAATTTACATTAAGTTTTACGGTAGTTTTTAGCTGTGTAATTTGCTATCTATTAGTACCTGGTCAAAAATTTATTTGGATTAATGTAATAGAACTTTTTGTTGCAGGAATGTTGGTTTGCGGAAGTGCTAATGCTATTAACCAAGCTGTAGAAAAAGATACAGATGCCTTAATGAAGCGTACTTCAACTAGGCCAGTTGCAAGTGGCAGAATGAGCCAACAAGAAGCTTACACTTTTGCCGTAATTGCTGGAATTATAGGTGTAGGTATGATGTGGTATTTCTTTAATATTACTGCTGCATTAATTAGTGCTTTTAGCTTGTTTTTATATGCTTTTATTTATACACCATTAAAAAAAATAAATTCAATAGCAGTTTTAATTGGTGCATTCCCAGGTGCTTTGCCTTGCTTAATTGGTTGGGTAGCTGGTTTTAGGCCTAATGAAGAAATTCTATGGACAGGTGGATTAATTGTTTTTGCTATGCAGTTTTTTTGGCAGTTTCCTCACTTTTGGGCAATAGCATGGGTTGCACACTCAGACTATAGTAAAGCAGGATTTAAACTATTGCCTGCTGATAAAGGCCCTACAAAATTTACAGCCATTCAAACCATAATGTACAGTGTATTGTTAATACCTGTAGGATTATTACCTTTTTATGTAGGCATGACGGGTACAATAAGTTTAATAATTGTTTTGGTAAGCAATTTATTTATGGTAGTTCAAAGTATAAGACTTTATCAAAGTATGGATGTAAAAGCTGCACGAAGGGTAATGTTTAGCAGTTATATTTATTTGCCCATAGTGTTTTTGGCTTTATTGTTCGATAAATTATAATTCAGTTTTTTATGACACTTGTTACAAAACAAACAACTCAAAAATTGCATCCACATAAATTTATGATGTGGGTTACTATTGCTAGTTTATGTATGATGTTTGCTGGGCTTACCAGTGCTTATTTAGTAAAAAAAAGTAGCGACACTTATATTTCGTTTAAGCTACCTGCACATTTTATTTGGAGTACTGTGGTTATAGTTATAAGTAGTTTAACAATGCAAATTGCATTAAAAAGTATTCAGGCAAGAGAAATGGCTAGGTATCGAAACTTTTTGGGCATTACAGCATTTTTAGGTGTTTTGTTTGCTGCTATACAGGTGCTTGGTTTTTTTTACTTAGAAAATAATGGTATTCCTCTTTTAGGTTTAAAAAGTAATCCATCCGCCTCTTTTTTATTGGTAATAATTGGCTTACATGCTTTACACGTTTTAGGCGGTGTAATTGCACTAGTTGTATTTTATTTAAAAGTATATTTTAGCAAAAAACGCAGTTATGCAACAGTTCCTGTAGAAGTGTTATCTACTTATTGGCATTTTGTAGATATTCTATGGATTTATTTGTTAATTTTTCTTTTAGTGTTAAGATAACTTTAGAAGATGGTTAAATTTATCTAGGTTATTTTAAAAAAAGAGACTTTGTTGATTTAAGATAAACTCAACCAAAGTAAAAAATATTTTATGGCAAAACAACAATATAAATGCACTTTCTGTGGAAGATCCAGAGACGAAGTGCAAATACTTGTAGCAGGAATGGATGGACATATTTGTGAAAACTGTGTACAACATGCCCAAGAAATAATAAATCAAGAATTAGAGTTAAAGGTTGATGCATTATTGCCTAGGCATAGAAACGATAAATTTGAAGCATCCAAAAAATTTCAAGTTAAAAAACCAATTGAAATAAAAGAATTTTTAGATCAATATGTAATTGGACAGGATGACGCAAAACGTGTATTAGCAGTTGCTGTTTATAATCATTATAAAAGAATTGGGCAACCAAAAAGGAAAGACGAAGACGTTGAAATTGAAAAAAGCAACATTATAATGGTTGGCGAAACGGGTACTGGAAAAACCTTATTGGTAAAAACAATTGCCAAACTACTAAATGTACCTTTTGCCATTGTAGATGCTACCGTTTTTACTGAAGCTGGATATGTTGGCGAAGATGTAGAAAGCATGCTTACTCGATTGCTTCAAAATTGTGAATATAATGTATCAGCAGCACAGCAAGGTATAGTTTTTATAGATGAAATTGATAAAATAGCACGTAAAAACGACAATCCATCTATTACAAAAGATGTAAGTGGTGAGGGGGTGCAACAAAGTTTATTAAAAATGCTTGAAGGTACCGATGTTTTAGTTCCACCAAATGGGGGAAGAAAACATCCAGATCAACAAATGATTAAATTAAACACCAGCAACATTCTTTTTATTTGTGGAGGAGCATTTGACGGTATAAATGATATTATTGGAAGAAGAATAAATACAAACGCAATTGGCTTTAATGTAAACAAAGAAGCCCAAGAAATGCAGAGAAATAACTTGTTGCATTTTGTAAATGCACAAGATATTAGAAAATATGGATTAATACCAGAATTACTAGGGCGTTTACCTATAATTACTCACTTAAATCCATTAGATAAAATCACCTTAAGAAATATTTTAACAGAGCCAAAAAATTGCCTTGTTAAACAATATCAATATTTATTTTCTTTAGAAAAAATTGACCTAACTTTTGATGAAGATGTTTATGAATACATAGTAGATAAAGCATTAGAATTTAAGCTAGGAGCTAGAGGGTTAAGAGGAATTTGTGAAAGCATATTAAACGATGCCATGTTTGAAATGCCAAGTAGTAAAGAAAAAGTATTGCATGTAAATCTTGAATATGCCATAAAAATGTTTGAAAAAAGTAAAATGAATTTATTAAAAATAGCCTCATAAAAAAATAATCATGAACGAACTAATCGAAAAAATTACGCAACAAGCCAATATTAGTCCTGAGCAAGCCCAACAAGCTATAGATGCTATTGCAAACTATGTAAAAGAAAAATTTCCAATGCTTGGAGGTGCTGTAGATAATTTGTTTAATGCACAAAATTAATTTTTGTTCTTTGTAAAGTATTGTAATAGAAACTGCTGCATGTAAACAATGAAATGCAGTTTGCTATAATGTATCTTAAATCCAATATTCGTAAGGGTTTTAGGGAATTTGGCTTGGTAAATCGCCATTAATAAACGTATACATTGAATAAGTTTTTGATAGCAAAAAACTATTTTGCCATTATCCCTTAAATAGGTGCTTTTAAATTTTTGCATTTATATAACATTTTCATGCACTATATTGCAGCCCTAAACGTTATACAAATAGACACAACTTCTACTTCACAAAATAGTTTCATTAGCTTATAGCAAATATTTACAAAGTTGTTTTTTTTATAA
Organism: Chitinophagaceae bacterium; assembly: GCA_049242885.1. Classification (GTDB taxonomy): domain Bacteria; phylum Bacteroidota; class Bacteroidia; order Chitinophagales; family Chitinophagaceae; genus CAIVPM01. The sequence goes on along the minus strand of JBMLOQ010000022.1, from coordinate 3,500 downwards.
AATTTTTAATGTATTTGGCAACATAGCCAAAGGCATATATATTTGTCGTCACCATTTAATAGAACACAAATGATGAAGAATGCATTTAATACGCTTGTAGTAGTTTCTTTTGTACTACTTATTAGCTCTTGTGGAAAAAAAGGAGGAGGCTCTTCAAAGGGAGGCTCTACTTATCTTAATGATTTTGGGCAAAACATGGGTTTAGCACCATCAGCAAAAAAAAGTATGCCCAACCCATATGGTATGGTATATGTACCACCAGGAACTTTTCACCTAGGTGCAAGTGACGAAGACATGAATTATAATTTAACTTCAAGAAATCGTCAAGTTTCTATTCCAGGTTTCTGGATGGATAAATATGAAGTAACTAATAATCAATACAGAGCCTTTGTAACTTGGACAAGAGATTCAATTGCTGCTAAAGAACTTGGCTATTTTAAATCTGGAGGTGCAAATGCAGGTGGAGACAGTGCAATTGCCATTGATTGGGTAAAAGCAAAAACCATTAAATATGATGCAGCAAATTTGGAAAAACTAGGTCCAAAATTGGTTTTAGCACCAGATAATAGATTATATGGTAAAGCAGAAGTTGATCCTTCTAAAATTGTGTACAGTATGGAAACATTTGTACTAAGCGAAGCATCAAAAAGAGAAAATCAAAAAAGACCTAGAAAAGATTTTATTAAAAGAGAAAAAGTAGCAGTTTACCCAGATACATTGGTTTGGATGAGAGATTTTTCTTATGCTTACAACGAACCAATGACTAAAAGATACTATGCACACCCAGCATTTGGTAACTATCCAGTAGTTGGTGTAACATGGAAACAAGCAACGGCATTTTGCCATTGGAAAACACACGTACAAAATGTAGCTTTGGGCAAAAAGAATTTTGCAATTGAAAGTGATTATAGGCTCCCAAGCGAAGCTGAATGGGAATATGCTGCACGTGGTTCAAGAACTGCAAGTATGTACCCTTGGGGTAACTATTATTTAAGAAATAAAAAAGGTTGTTTGTTAGCAAACTTTAAACCAGGTAGAGGAAACTTCGCTGAAGATGGAGGTTTTTACACTGTTAGAGTTGACTCATATTGGCCAAATGATTATGGTTTATATAATATGAGTGGAAATGTTGCTGAGTGGACAAACACTTTATACAACGAAGGTTCATACAACTTTTTCTCAGATATGAGCCCAGATTTAAGATATGATGCAAAAGATAGCGATGCACCATATCAAAAACGCAAAACCATTAGAGGCGGTAGCTGGAAAGACGTTAAATTTTATTTGCAAGTAAGCACTAGAGCTTTTGAATATCAAGACACTTCAAAATCATACATTGGTTTCAGATGTGTAATTGACTTAGCTCCTAAAATGGACAAAAAAGGCGGATTAGGAAAATAAATTATTCTATACAATCAAAACAAACATTTAAAAAAAAGTTATCATGGCAGCAAAAATCCCACCTAAAGTAGGTAAAGTAATGGACATAATAGTTTCAGTTGCAGCAGCAGCTGTAATCTTTGGAGCCTTACAAAAAATATTACACTCACCAATTGCTGATTTGTGGTTGAAAATTGGTTTATATACTGAAGCAGCTGTATTCTTATTATATGGTATTTTATTTATGATTTATCCAGCAATGGATGAGCATGAAGTGCATATTCCAGGTGTAGAGAAGTTAGCAACAGCAGGTAACCCAGCATTACAAAGTATGGAAAAAATGTTGAGCGAAGCTGATATTACTCCAGCCAATTTAACTAAATTAAGCAGTGGCTTTCAAAAGCTAGGAACTACTGTAGAAAAAATGGGAGAAATAAGCGATGTAGTAAAATCAACTGGTGATTTTACTGCAGGTACAAAAGCTGCTACAACTGCTTTAGGTGCAGTAACTACTTCTATTACACAAGCTGCAACTACTTTTAATAACTTTAATGCAGCAAGTGATGTTACAAAACAGTATCATACACAAGTACAAGCCTTAACAAAAAATTTAGGTTCTTTAAATACAATTTACGAGTTAGAATTGCAAGAAAGTAACAATCACCTAAAAACTATGAACCAGTTTTATGGAAAATTAGCAGCTGCTAGCCAAGCAATGAACAGCACTGCTGATGATGCAAACAAAGCAAAAGAACAAATTGCTGTATTGGCAACAAATCTTAGTAAGCTTAATCAAGTTTATGGTAATATGTTAACTGCAATGAGCGGAAGACAATAATATTTTAAAACAATAACAACGGTTTTTAAAATAATTTGATTAACACTAAAATATTATAAATAAATGTCATTACCTAAAGAGCCAAGGCAGAAGATGATTAACTTGATGTATTTAGTGCTTACAGCATTGTTAGCATTAAATGTATCTTCTGAAATCTTGAATGCCTTTAAAACAATTGACAGTAGTTTAAACACTGCTGGAACAATTACAGATACAAAGAACAAGCAAATGCTTGGTTCTTTAAAAACTTTGGAAGAAGATCCAAAGTCTAGAGAAAGAGCATTGGTATGGAATCCGATAGCAATAAAAGCTCAGCAAATTTCTTTAAGTTTAATCACAGAAATTGAACAGTTAAAAAAAGAACTTACAGATGAAGCTGGAGGTAAAGTTGTTGACGGTGTATATAAGTTTAAGGAAGATGATTTAGATGCAGCAACAAGATTATTTACTTTACCTGCACCTGCAGGAAAAAATAAAGGCGAGGATTTAAAAAATAAGTTAGAGGCATTAAAAAGTCAGCTATTAGCATTGCATCCAGAAATAAAGGCAGAATTAGAAAAAAGTTTGCCAATTGATGTATCAATACCTGCCAATGCTGTGCAAAAAGATTTTAAGAATTTCTATTTTCACATGACTCCAACTGTTGCAGGTATTACTTTGTTAAGCAAGTTTCAAAACGATATTAAAAATAGCGTAGCTCAAGTAATAGAATTGTGCCATAAAAAAGTAGGAGAAGTAAAAATTGTGTTTGATGCTTATGTGCCATTAGTAGGTACAAATGCAACTTATTTTATGCCAAACGAAGAAATTAAAATCAATGCTGGTATTGGTGCATTTAGTACTTCATCAAACAATACATCAGTATCCATTGATGGATCACCAGCTACAAGACTACCAGACGGAACTTTTGAATATAAAGGTAATGTTGGTGGTACTGGTAGTGGTACTAAAATGGTAAGAATTTCATATTTCAACCAGTCTAAAAATATTCAAGAAACTAAAGAATATCCAGTTAAGTATACAGTAGGATCACCTACTGGAATTACGGTAAGTGCAGAAAAAGTAAAGGTTTTTTATGTAGGCTTAGACAATGAAATTTCTGTAAGTGGTGGACAAGGTGGTGCAGAAGGAAAATCAGTTTCTATATCTGGTGGCGGTGGAAGCATTCAAGATTTAGGAAATGGTAGATACAATGTTAGAGTTACACAAACTGGTGAAGCAAACATAAACGTAACTACAAAAGCTGATGGTAAAACATCTTCTTATAAATTCAGAGTGAAAA
>JBMLOQ010000021.1:0-11281 GCA_049242885.1 Chitinophagaceae bacterium | reverse complement strand
CTCAAACCTCCTGGCCCTAATGCAGAAATACGACGTTTGTGTGTAATTTCTGATAAAGGATTGGTTTGGTCTAAGAATTGAGATAATTGAGATGTTCCAAAGAAAGAATTGATTACAGCTGATAAAGTACGAGCGTTGATAAGGTCAACTGGAGTAAATACTTCGTTGTCTCTAACGTTCATTCTTTCTCTAATGGTACGAGCCATACGAGCTAAACCAACTCCAAACTGTGCATACAATTGTTCTCCAACTGTACGTACACGACGGTTTGATAAATGATCAATATCGTCAATCTCGGCTTTTGCATTTGTTAAACGCACAAGGTATTTTACAATTTCAATTACATCTGATTTTGTAAGTACCTTTTTTTCATTAGGATTTTCATGTTCTAGCTTTCTGTTGATTTTGTAACGGCCAACTTCACCTAAATCATAACGTTTATCGCTAAAGAATAATTTATCTATAATACCTCTTGCAGTTTCGTTATCAGGAGCATCAGCACCACGCAATTGGCGATAAATGTGCTGCACAGCTTCTAACTCACTGTTACTTGTATCTTTATTTAAGGTATTGTATATTATAGCATAGTCTCCACCTACATCTTCTTTTTGTATAAAGATAGATTTTACACCCATTTCTACAATGGTATCAATTCCATCCTGATCCAAAACAACATCTCTTTCAAGTACAATTTCATTACGTTCAATACTTACAACTTCACCAGTATCTTCGTCAACAAAATCTTCAACCCAAGTACGTAATACACGGGCAGCTAATCTGCGACCAATATGTTTTTCTAATTCTACAGCATCAACAGTAATTTCATCAGCCATTCCAAATAATTCTAGAATGTCTTTATCTGTTTCATAACCTATAGAACGCAATAATGTTGTTACTGGGAATTTCTTTTTACGATCGATGTAAGCATACATTACATTGTTAATGTCTGTAGCAAACTCCATCCAAGCTCCTTTAAAAGGAATTACACGAGCACTATAAATTTTTGTACCGTTTGGATGTGTGCTTTGACCAAAGAAAACCCCTGGTGAACGATGTAATTGAGATACAATTACACGCTCAGCACCGTTTACAACAAAAGTTCCACGAGGTGTCATGTAAGGGATATTTCCCAAAAACACATCTTGTACTATAGTTTGAAAATCCACATGCTCTTCATCGTTACAACTTAAACGTAATTTAGCTTTTAATGGCACAGCATAAGTAAGTCCACGTTCCATACACTCCACTATTGAATAGCGAGGAGGATCGATGAAATAATCAAGAAACTCTAAAACGAAAATATTTCTAGTGTCTGTAATAGGAAAATTTTCCTTAAACACTTTAAATAAACCTTCGTTGTTACGCTTATCTGGCGTGGTTTCTAACTGAAAAAACTCTCTAAACGACTCTAACTGAATATCCAATAAATCAGGAGCGTCTGCTAAGTGTTTTGTTTTCCCAAAATTTATTCTTGGGTTCAAATTTGTTGATGACATATTTAAAACTAACCGGTTTTAGATGCTGTAAAGCAGGTTTTAAGCGTTAAAATGGCCATTCACTACCTAAAATGCTTTAAGCTATGTATAAAAGGAGTGCAAAAGTAGGGGAATATGTGTTTGCATTGATAAAATTTATAAACAAACTTCAGATTTTGACTTGATATTAACAGAAAAAACTGTAAAAGCATCAAAAATTAAAAAAACAACAACGTTAAACAAACAAAAATCTTACATTGCAAACCTGTAAGGATGAAATTATTTAGCCCCACTATATCACGTTTGGCAAGAATTCGCCATTGGAAAATTGAGCATTGGAGAGATAACCCAATAGTTGCTCAGCGTGAAGTATTGCAAAACTTGGTAACTCATGCTCAATATACCAGTTTTGGAAAGCATTATGAACTTACAAAGCTTTTCTCTATTAAGGAGTTTAAAAAAACATTGCCCATTCAAGAGTATCAACAAATTGAACCTTTTGTTCTACAAATGATGAAAGGGCAAGAAAATGTGTTGTGGAATACCCCAATTAATTGGTTTGCAAAAAGCAGTGGCACAACTAGTAGTAAAAGTAAGTTTATACCAATCTCTGAAGATAGTTTATATGATTGCCATTATCAAGGTACAAAAGATGCTTTATCGCTTTACTACAACTTTAATCCTGATAGTGATTTACTTACAGGAAAATGCTTAGTAATTGGTGGAAGTCATCAAATAAATCCTTTAAATGAAATCGTACAATATGGCGATTTAAGTGCTGTTTTGTTGCAAAATGCCCCTTTTTGGGGGCAATGGTTGCGTACACCAGAATTAAGTATTGCTTTGCTAGACGAATGGGAAAATAAAATTGAGCAACTAGCCCAAAATACCATCAAAGAAAATGTAACGAGTATGGCTGGTGTGCCTACTTGGACTTTGGTTTTACTAAAACGAATTTTAGAAATTACTGGCAAAAGCTGTATTAAAGAAGTTTGGCCAAATTTAGAATTATATATACATGGTGGTGTTTCATTTACACCTTACAAAGAGCAATTCATTAAAATTATTGGTGGTGAAATTAATTATCAAGAAATATACAATGCTAGTGAAGGTTTTTTTGCAGCACAAGACAATTTGAATGAAGAAGGAATGTTACTAATGCTCGACCATGGGATTTTTTATGAATTTATGCCTTTAGAAGAGTATGGAAAACAAAACCCAAAAACTATTGGTCTTGATAAGGTTACAATAGGCAAAAACTATGCCCCTGTAATTACTACAAACGGTGGATTATGGAGATATTTGGTTGGCGATACTATACAATTTACAAGCACCTTCCCTTTTAGAATTAAAGTTTCGGGACGTATAAAACATTTTATTAATGCCTTTGGCGAAGAAGTTATTATTGATAATACTGATAATGCCATTGCCATTGCTTGCGAGAAAACTGGTGCATTAGTAAATGATTATTCAGCAGCTCCAATTTATTTTAGCGATAATGCAAATGGTGCTCACGAATGGTTAATTGAGTTTGAAAAACAACCCAACTGCATTGATAATTTTGCTTTTGAACTTGATTGTGCTTTAAAAAATTGCAATAGTGATTACGAAGCAAAACGACACAAAGACATTGCCCTTGCCATGCCAAAAATTACAGCTTTGCCAATTGGAACTTTTAATAATTGGTTGGCAACAAAAGGCAAATTGGGTGGGCAACATAAAGTACCAAGATTAAGTAACGACAGAGAAATCTTAGATGACATTTTAAGTAAACTAACTCTTTTAAATGGAAACTAAAAGTAACCATCAAAAACTTGAAACTTGCTTAAACTGCAACAACACTTTTGTTGGAAAATTTTGCAATGTGTGTGGACAAAAAGCTTACACCTCACACGATAAAAAAGTTGGCACACTTTTGCACGATGTTTTTCACTTTATAACTCACATAGAAGGTAACATAGCTACAACTTTAAAATATATTTTTTTAAAACCAGGAGTTTTTAGCAAAGAATATTGCGAGGGGAAAAAGAAAAAATTTTTCAAGCCAGTTTCTATGTATTTAATAATTATAGTTCTGTACTTGATTTTTCCTTTTTTTAAAGGATTAAATATGAATTTTAGCACCTACATCAATCAAAAATATGACTACTCTAATTATGCTACCCCAATTGTAAAAGGAAAGCTAGAAAATAAAAATTATTCAATTGAGCAACTAGCAAAGCAATATGATAAAACATCTGAAAAGTTATCTAAAATTTACTTAATTCTGCTAATACCTTTAAGTGCTTGTGCTTTAAAACTACTTTTCTGGAAAAAAAATTTTTACTTTTACGATCATTCCATTTATGCAACTGAATTTTCTAGCTTCTTTGTAGGCCTTAACTTTCTTATTGTTCCATTGATTGTGTTCATTATTTCAAGAATTTTTCCATCCAGCCTAGCGTTTTTTGACGATAGCAATGCTTGGTTTGGAACTATTATACATCTAGTTGTATTTTATGGAATTTTTGCAGGGTTAAAAACATTTTACAGCCAAAAATGGTACTACATACTTATAAAATCTTTTGTATTTTATTTAAGCTTCCTACTAATTATTGACCTTTATAAATTGCTACTTTTTATAAGTGTTATGGCAGTTATTTAATGCTTAGCACTTAAATATCTTTCAGCATCTAAAGCTGCCATACAACCACTTCCAGCAGCAGTAACTGCTTGCCTGTAAATTTTATCTTGCACATCACCCGCTGCAAAAACACCTTCAATATTGGTTTTACTAGTTCCTGGAGTTGTGATTATATATCCTGCTTCGTCCATTTCTAAAAATCCTTTAAAAATATCGCTATTGGGTTTATGCCCAATTGCCACAAAAAAACCACTTACAGGAACTTCTATTTTTTCGTTAGTTTGATTATTTTTAATTCTTACACCACTTACTTTATTTTCACCCAAAACTTCATCAGTTTCACTGTTCCAATACATTTTTATGTTTTCTGTTCTAAGTACACGGTCTTGCATTACTTTACTAGCTCTCATTTCACTTTTACGAACTATCATATGCACAGTTGTACAAAGTTTAGATAAGTACAAAGCTTCCTCAGCAGCAGTATCTCCTGCACCTACAATAGCTACTTCTTTACCTTTAAAAAAGAAACCATCACAAACGGCACATGCACTTACACCAAAACCATTTAGTCGTTGCTCACTTTCTAGGCCTAGCCATTTTGCACTTGCTCCAGTACTTATAATTACAGATTCAGTTTCTATCCAAAATTCTTCGTCGATTTCAACTTTAAATGGGCTTGCATTAAAATCAACTTTTGTAACTATTCCATAGCGAATATCAGCACCCATACGTGTAGCTTGTTTTTCAAAATGCACCATCATTTCTGGCCCTTGAACACCATCGGCATAGCCTGGATAGTTTTCAACTTCTGTAGTTATGGTTAATTGTCCCCCAGGCTGAATACCTTGGTACAAAACTGGTTTAATGCCTGCACGTGCTGCATAAATTGCTGCTGTATATCCTGCTGGTCCACTACCTATAATTAAAAGTTGTACTTTTTCCATAATAAAATAATTTTACAAATTAATACGAATAGAAACTAAAAAACTTACTGCAAGCGAAGAATTTTAGGAGATTCGATAATTTTATAAATCTGTGAAGGCAAAAAAAATCAAATCATAAGTCTTTATAATGAATCTTAAAACTAACACAATTCTTAGGCTTTCTCCAAAGGAATGCTTAAAGTAAATGTACTGCCTTTGCCCAAAGTGCTGCTAGCTTTAATATCACCTTTCATGGCTTCAATAATAGTTTTTACATAACTCATACCCAAACCAAAACCTTTTACATTATGTACATTTCCTGTATGTGCCCTATAAAATTTTTCAAATACACGCTTCACGGTTTCTTTATTCATGCCTATGCCATTATCATCAATTTGAATTACTAAATGTTTTTTTACATTTTTTGTTGTAACTACCACTTTGGCTGCCACATCTTCTTTAGCATATTTTATGGCGTTGTCTAATAAGTTTGAAATAATATTAGTAAAGTGCAATTCATCTCCAAGAATAACATAGTTGCTTGCTTTTAATTGTAAGTCCAAGTTGCCTTGTTTTTCTTTTAATTGTAGTTCATATGTATTGGCAACTGCTTCGATTATATCGTGTGCATTAAGAGACATTTGAGCATACTGAAATTCCTTTTTTTCTAGTAAAGAAGCTTGCAAAATAGTTTCCACATGCTTATTCATTCGTTTATTTTCTTCTTTAATTATCCCACTAAAATAGCCAAGTTTTTCTTTATCGTTTTGTACCTTTTCGTTTCTTATAGCATCTACTGCTAGCGAAATAGTTGCTAATGGAGTTTTAAACTCATGGGTCATGTTGTTTATAAAATCACTCTTTATTTCGCTCAATTTTTTTTGATTAATAAGCGTTCGAAGTGTAATGTAAAATGCAGCAATAATTATAGTAGTAAAAATAAATGAGGCAATAAGCATTGGGGTAATGCTACTCCAAATTTGTAAGGTAAATTTTGGCACTACAACAACTATAACCTCATGTGGGGCAAGGCTTTCATAGTCAGTACCACTTTGAGGAATTACGGCTGTTGGATAAATTTTGTTATGAATACTATCTTCAACTGCATGTATAAATTTACTACTCATCATTTCGTATTCATCATGCTCATTTATTACAGCAAATTCAAAAATTATATTACTTAAACCTTCGTGTTCAAAAGCTTTATGAAGTTTCAATTCTATTTCATCTTTTGTAAATTTTGTATCTATAGTTGGAGCCTTAAAAAAATCAAGTCTAGAATTATCTAATCTAAATTCATTTAGTCGTTTTTTGAATTTTAAAAATCCATTGTCAAATAAACTACTACTTAAATCATTTGCTACATTGGTAGCTGCAGACATGGTTTTTTGTTGTAATTCTACTTCTCTAATTTCAACAAGGTTATTAACCCAGTTTACTTGCAAAGCAATTAAACCAATAAGCGATAATGAAATAAGTATAATAATAAGGGGTAAAGTTTTTTTCATCTTTCACAAATATAAAAGCAACAAATAATTTGATTGATGTTGTTTGTTTTTTTGGCAACATCTTAACAAAAATAATAATTGAAGGGATTATAGTATTTTTCAAAAAAAAATATACCTTCATGGTGTGAAGAAATTTAATGCTGGATATTTACTTGTTGCAGACCCATTTTTAAAGGATGCTAATTTTAGCAGGTCGGTTGTTTTACTTACTGAAGTTGAAAACAATATGGCCATGGGTTTTTTATTAAACAAATTATATCCAAAAAAATTAGAAGATTTAGTAGAAGATTTTAACGATATACATTTTCCAATTTATAATGGTGGGCCTGTACAGCAAGACACTTTACATTTTTTGCATAATCGACAAGATTTAATTGACGATGGAAATGAAATTGCAGAAGGAATTTATTGGGGTGGGAATTTTGAATTGGCTTTGAGTTTAGTAAAAGATAGAATTCTTACTCCAAGAGATATTAGATTTTTTATAGGCTACAGTGGTTGGGATAAAAATCAGTTGGAACAAGAGTTTGATGAAAATAGCTGGCTTTTACATAGAGGAAAATCAAAATTTATTTTTCATCACAATTGTGATAATTTATGGAAAGAAGTTTTAAACGATATGGGTGCAGAGTTTAGCAAATTATCTAACTATCCAATAGATCCCCAGCTTAATTAATTTTGGTACAATAATTGCATTTTGCTTTTTATCTACAGTAGTGTTTCACATAATTTAAAATAAAATAATGAAATTAAAATCTTTTGTATTAGTAAGTTTTTGGATGATAACGTTTACCGCTTGTGATGTTATAAAACAAGTTGCGAGTGTTTTAGCTCCTAGTCAATTTGAAATGGCAATGGGCTTAAAACAGGCATTAGAGCAAGGATTATTTACAAGTTTTGATGCTTATGGTAATCCAAAATCTAATCCTGCATTAACTTTTGTATTTCCTAACGATGCTCAAAAAATAATCAACTTAGCAAATCAAGCAGGCTTGGGCAAAGTAATAAATCAAACTACAGAAAAGTTTAATACTGCCATATCACAAAGTTTTACAGCTGCAAAACCCATTTTTTTACAATCTTTAAAAAGTATGAATATTGGCGATGCTGCTGGCATTTTAATTACAAATAATCAAACAGCAGCTACAGATTATTTTAAAACCAACACACAGCAACCTTTAATGAAAGCTTTTAGGCCCATTATTGATAGTACTATTCAACTACAAGGTGCTGATAAAGAATGGAGAAAAATAGCCACTGTAATTAATAATATTCCATTTAGTAGTTTTAAAGTAGAACCGAGCCTAACCGATTTTGTAGCTGCAAGGGCAATAGATGGTATGTATATGCTAGTTGCAGAAGAAGAAAAGAAGATAAGAACCAATCTTGCCTTTAGAAAAACTGATTTAGTGAAAAAGGTGTTTGGCTATGCCGATGAACAATTGAAAACTAAGCAATAACTTATAAAAAACTGTTAAATAATTATGCCCATTTTTGAATTAGATGAATTAAAGCAAAAAGAAATTGCTCCAAATTTTTTTGCAAAACTTATACATTCTGAAACTTTGAGTTTTAGTTTTGTAGAATCTAAAGCTGGCAGCAAATTGCCAGAACATTCACACGTAAATGAGCAATATTCTTATGTACTTGATGGTGAAATTGAGATGACAATTGGAGAAGAAAAAATAATACTAAATAAAAATAAATTTGCTGTAATACCTTCAAATGTTAAACATTCTGCAATTGTAATTAGCGATTGCAAAATTCTTGATGTGTTTTATCCGGTAAGGCAAGAATATAAATAATTTATTAAGCTTACTATAATTTACAAATCTTTTTAAAATATCTTGTATTGAGTTTATTTCCAATGAACGGCACATACAATTTGTTTCTTAGGAACAAACCTAAAGTTCATGCCATTTTTAGGTACTTGAATACTGTAAATTACAAATGGTATTTGACCGTATTTAGCAATAAAATCCTGCTCATCAATTAAGAGTGTAATTTGTGCTGCGTTAAAGCTCTTCTTTATCAATTGCCTTCCAACTGTATCTACCACCAAAATTGTTTTTGTAAAGGAATGTATAGATGTATCGGCAAAGATTTTAAGCTTTAAGTCTCCTATTTTATATTTTGGCAAATCAATTGTAATAGGCTTACCAACAATACCTACAGCAATTTTTTGTTTGTTTAAAAACATTTGCCAAGAATTAGGACTTTGAGCATTTACAGTTGCTACAACCAAATAAAAAATAATCAAGTAGGTAAACTTTTTCATAAACACTTTTTATATAAACAACCAATTTTATGAAAATGTTATACTCTTTATGTTATAAGTATCACAATTATTAGCTAGCTAATAAAAAAATTTAGCACAAAAAAAACCACTTGCAATAAACAAGTGGTTTTTAAAATTTCTACACAATAAATATTATCCTAAAGCTACTCTTACAAAGCTATTTACCTTTAAAGTAGCACTTACAGATTTTAAATATTCTGCAACGCTTTTACCACCATCTTTTACAAATGGTTGAGCCATTAAAGTATTTTCTTTGAAGAAAGCATTTAATTTTCCTTCAGCGATTTTAGCAATCATTTCATCTGGTTTACCAGCCATTTTAGGGTCAGCTTTCATGGTTTCTACAACAATTGCTCTTTCTCTTTCAACTGCTTCTGCTGATACACTGTCAGCATCAACAGCTAAAGGATTCATTGCAGCAATTTGCATAGCAACATCTCTACCAGCTTCGCCAGCATTTTCATTAAAGTTTACTAAAACTCCCATTCTGTTAGCACCATGTATATAGCTTGCAACATAAGATGCTTCTACTCTTTCGTATCTTACAATACCAATTTTTTCGCCAATTGTAGCTAATTTATCATTTATTAAATCAGCCACAGTAGCTCCACCAACAGTAGCAGCATTTAACTCTTCAGCTGATTTACAGTCGTTGGCAACTGCAGCGTCGGCAATTGATTTTACAAAAGCCACAAAATCGGCATTTTTACTTACAAAGTCGGTTTCGCAACTAATACAAACAACATATCCTACTGTGTTAGTTTCATTGGTTTGAGCAAAAATTACACCTTCTTTAGCCTCTCTATCACTGCGTTTAGCAGCAACTTTTTGGCCTTGTTTTCTTAACCAATCAATAGCAGCTTCAAAATCGCCATTAGTTTCTGTTAAGGCTTTTCTACAATCCATCATTCCTGCACCAGTAGCCTGGCGTAGTTTATTTATATCTTGTGCTGAAATAGCAACTGTACTCATTTTAATATTTTTAATTTTTTATTTAATATTTGATATTTAAAAATTCAATCTTAAATATTTCCATTTTAAACATTCAAACTTAATTATCTTCCACCAACTGGTTTTCTTGTTGCACTTGGCACTCTACGTTTTGTAGCACCAGCACCTGCTGTTCCTGTTTTGCCACGTCCACCAGATCCACCTCTACCACTTTCTGCAGCAGCTTCAGCTTCTAGTCTACGAGCTTGTGCTTCATTCTCGTTGTTGCCATCATCGCCTTCAGTAGCTTCTTCATCTTTGCTAGCTAAACGTTCTTGCAAACCTTCAGCAATAGCAGCAGTTAAGTAGTTTACTATTATAGCAATAGATTTTGTAGCATCATCGTTTGCAGGAACTGCAAAGTCAACTTTATTAGGATCACAGTTTGTATCTACCATACCAAAAGTTGTGATACCTAATCTTTTTGATTCTGCTAAAGCAATATGTTCGTGTCCAATGTCAACCATAAAAATGGCATGAGGAATACGACCCATTTGAGCAATACCGCCTAATACTTTTTCCATTTTATCTTTATCTCTACCAAGTGTTAAACGCTCTTTTTTAGTTAAGCTTTCAGCACTACCATCGTTCAACATTTTATCTATGCTTTGCATTTTTTTAACACTTTTACGTACAGTATTAAAATTTGTAAGCATACCACCTAACCAACGTTCTGTTGCATAAGGCATATTTACTCGCTTTGCACACTCGCTAACAATTTCTTTTGCTTGTTTTTTTGTAGCAACAAACATTATTTTTTTACCACTTTTTGCAATTTGTTTCATTGCAGCAGCAGCTTCTTGCAAACCATCAACAGTTTTATTAAGATCTATGATATGAATGCCTTTTTTCTCAGCAAAAATGTATGGTAACATTTTCGGATTCCACTTCTTTTTCAAGTGACCAAAGTGTACACCAGCTTCTAAAAGTTGTTGTTGAAGTGAAGTATTATTTTCCATTTAAATAATTTGAAAATTTGAAAAAATTTGTTTTTTGTTTGAGGTTTGTGTTTGAAGTTTAAGCCCTTTGAGAGTAAGCCATAAACGAAAAACAATAAACCAAAAGCATGTATTAACGTTTTGAGAATTGGTAGCTTTTTCTTGCTTTTTTATGACCAAATTTCTTACGTTCTACACCACGTGGGTCACGAGTTAAATGACCAGCAGCTTTTAATGCAGGACGCAAGTCAGCATTCATTTCAATTAAAGCACGTGCTATACCTAATTTTATAGCTTCTGCCTGACCTTTTAAACCACCACCTTGTGCGTTTACAACGATATCGTATTTGCCAATTTGCTCAGTTGTTTTTAAAGGAGCTTCCACCTGATTTTGTAAGTAAAACAAAGAAAAATATTGTTTGTAATCTTTGTCGTTTACTGTGATTTTGCCTTCGCCTTTGCTGATAAACACTCTTGTTACAGCTTCTTTACGACGACCAACGGCATTTTTTTGTTTTTCCATCA
>JBMLOQ010000020.1:0-9227 GCA_049242885.1 Chitinophagaceae bacterium | reverse complement strand
TATAAAAATCTATTTCTAATTTCTGGAGATGGGATTGTACATTCATCTTTTTTACCAAACCATTTATACCTATTTTTTGCAATAAATTTATATATTGGTGTTGAAATAAATGATGGCACAAAACGAAAGAGATACATCAATTTTGCTGGATACTTAAAATATTTTGTAATGCCAATGGCTGCTGCTGCATAAGTGAAAGCCTTATTGTTTTCTACAAAAACTAAACTATCAATAGAATCGTCAATTTGGTATTTCTTTTTAACTTCAATTCCAATGTCACTTTGCAAGGAAGCAAATTTTAGCACTCCATTTTTATCTTGCTTTATAGCAAAATTAACCATCCAATTGCAGTAATTGCAAACACCATCGAATAATATGATTGGTTGATTGTTCATTGGTTGATTGTTCACTATTTGATTCATAATTGAATGAAATAAATCTTCAATAAATCAAAAATATTAAATACTTCTACCCCATATTATGGAAAACCTTATTTACATCCTCATCTTGTTCTAAACGTTCAATTAACTTACTCACATCTTCAGCTTGTGCATCATTTACAGGAACTGTAGTTGTAGGTATCCATTCTAACTCTGCACTAATGGTTGCAATATTTTTATCTTCTAATCCTTTTTGCAAGTTACCAAAATCGGCAAAAGCACAACGTAACACAATGATATCATTATCATTATCATCTTTACTTTCACCCATTTCATCCAATCCAAAATCAATTAATTCTAACTCTAAGTCATCAATATTTAACCCTTCTGGCTTTAACTTAAATACACCCATTTTTTTAAACTGAAAGCTAACACTTCCATTATTGCCTAAAGTTCCACCACCTTTATTAAAAGCAGCCTTTACGTTGGCTACAGTTCTTACATGATTATCAGTTGCAGTTTCAACTAAAATAGCTACACCATGAGGGCCATATCCTTCGTACAAAATTTCATCGAAGTTTGAAGTATCTTTTCCTAAAGCTCTTTTAATAGCAGCCTCTACCCTATCTTTAGGCATACCAACACTTTTGGCATTTTGATAACATCTTCTTAAAGCTGGATTAGTAGCAGGATCTGCACCACCAGCTTTTACAGCAATTATAATTTCTTTTCCAACTCTTGTAAATTGTTTTGCCATTCTGTCCCAACGGGCAAACATGGTTGCTTTTCTTACTTCAAAAATTCTTCCCATAAATTGTTGTGATTCGTTCTTTTTTATTAAGGATGCAAATGTAAATTGTTTAGCTGTAAAAAAATTGCTGCTTTAGTTTTATTTACTAAAAGCAGCAATTGCAATAATTGAATTATTTTGTTATCCCTTCATTTCCCAAACCAAAGCACTTGCACCTAAAACAGCAGCATCGGCTTCTTTTAATTCGCTAAAAATAAGTTTTACTTTATTTTGAAAAATAGGCAATAAATTAGCTTCCATATGAGCCTTTGTTGGCTTCATTAACAAATCTCCAGCTTTGCATAAACCACCAAAAAGTATTATAGCTTCGGGTGAAGAAAACATTATAAAGTTAGCTAAGGATTGACCTAAAATTTTCCCAGTAAAATTGTATACTTCGTTTGCAATTTCATCACCTTGTACAGCACAGTCATAAACCACCCTACTATCAATTTCTTCTGTAGCATAATTACGTAGCAATGAATCTTTACCTGCATAATGCTGCAACATTTCTATAGCAGTTAGCCTTACACCAGTTGCACTGCAATAAGCCTCCAAACTTCCTTTGGCACCAGTACCCCAATGTAATCTTCCATCTGGTATTGAAATAGTATGTCCTAATTCACCAGCAAACCCATCATGTCCTAAAATTAAATTTCCATTAGCAACTATCCCACTGCCAACACCAGTACCTAGTGTAATCATTATAAAATCTTTCATTCCTCTAGCAGCCCCATAAATACTTTCTCCAACAGCTGCTGCATTAGCATCATTTGTAAGAGCAGCAGGCAATTCAAACTTGGCAGACATCAATGCTGCCATTGGCACTACACCTTTCCATTTTAAATTGGGAGCATATTCTATAGTGCCTTTATAATAGTTACCATTAGGTGCACCAATACCTATACCTTTTATCATTTCTTTACCACCAACTTGCTCTATTGCTGGCAATATAGCATGGTATAATTCATCAATATAATCATTTACATTTTCATGCTTACGTGTGCTAATAGCTCCTCTGTATTGAATATCTCCCCTGTGATCAACAACCCCAAAAACAGTATTAGTGCCTCCAATATCAATACCAATTGCTAAACCTTTACTTCCTGCAGCAATAAAACCACCACCGCCTAAACCTGTAGATTTTTGAGAAAAAATATGTTTATTCATTATTTAAATTTACTTTATTAGGATTAATACAAGCTATTAGTGTCCACCTGCACTTGTTGTTTGTGCTTCGTAATCAATTCCTTGTTTTCTTAAAATACCTTTTACTTGGTATGCAAAATAAGCTACATATGCAAAACATAATAAAGGAACAATAAATGATTGATGAATACCAATAATATCTGCTAACTTACCCTGAACTGGTGGGAAAATAGAACCTCCCAAAATCATCATAATCAAAAATGCAGATGCTTGGCTGGTATACTTGCCTAAACCTGCAACAGATAAAGAAAATATACAAGGCCACATTATAGAGCAAGCTAAACCGCCACTTAAAAAAGCATAAACAGCTATTGTACCAGTTGTAAACAAACCAATTGCTGTAGCAACTACACCAAATAAACCAAAATACAACAATGTTTTTGCTGGATTATCTTTTCCAAAATATGAAATTAACATTTGCACCACTACACATAAAATATACCAATACAATGGGGTAACATTATGACCTGCTAAATAGGTTAGTAACAATACAATCCCAAACGCAGCTAAAGGCACAACAAATTTTAAAATTGTTTTAGTTTTTTCTGCAAGTTCAAAAACAGCAATAGAACCTGTCCATCTACCAATCATCAAACTGCCCCAATACATTGCTATAAAAGGTGCAATTTCAGATGAACGATAACCACCAAATTGTTGTTGCTTTAATAGTTCACCTAAATTACTTCCAATTGCAACTTCTACTCCTACATACACAAAAATAGCTAGCATACCCAATACCAATTGAGGATATTGCATGGCTCCCCAGTCTTTCTTTTGCTTTGAAGCTGTTTTATTTAATACAGGAAGACCAATTGTAACAATACCCAAGGCAATTAACAACCAAATCAATCTTTTATGCTCTAATGGCTTTAACAACACATTTATTTCATCGGTTTGAGCTTTGTATGTTTTTTTAATTTCATCTATTTGGGCATAAATAGCTGTTTTCTCTTCAGCAGTTTTTTTACCTACAGAACATTCTAAATTAGTTATTGCTTGAGTTTGAGTAGCATATGTTTTTTTAATAGCCTCAATTTTGTCGATAGTTTCGCCTTTATAACTTGAAAAAACTGGAATAAATGCAATGATTAATAACCCAGTCATAACTAATAAAGATTTTAATGCTTTACTAGATTTTTCTGTTTTCTCTTCTATCCTACCTGCTGGTACTTTTTTTGAAGTTGCAAATAAAACGGCTGCACCAATAAACAATAATCCAACACATACGTATAAATAAATTACTTTACTTAAAGGCAATTTATTAATATCATCATCACAAACGCTTGCAGCACTTCCAAACAAAGCAATTGCAACAACTAATGGACCAATTGTTGTGCCCAAAGAATTAATGCCACCACCTAAATTTACCCTAGAGTTTCCTGAGCTTTCATCCCCTAAAGAAATAGCAAATGGCTGTGCAGCGGTTTGTTGTAAACTAAAACCAAGTGCAACTATAAACAAACCAATCAACATACCATTAAACGATTGACCATTTACAGCTAAAATCATTGCTGTAGCTCCAAGTGCAGAAAAAAGCAATCCGTAAACAATACTCTTTTTATAACCCCAACTGCCCACTAAATCTTTACCACCTAATGACCCAAAAATATATAAGATTAATGCTCCTATATAATACGCAAGGTAAAACGCAAAATCTACTAACTGACTTTGAAACTGATCTAAGTGAAAATAGTTTTTACAAAAGGGAATAAAAACACTGTTTCCAGCTGCAATAAAACCCCAAAAGAAAAAAACTACCACTAATGTAGTAAGGGCAGCATAATTGGTTGGCACTTTAGAGTTTGCACTCGTTTGTTGATTCATATAACAATTAATTTTTTAGGGTTGAAAAATAGCATATTTTAATTAACCAAAAAAAATAAAAAAGCGTTTGCAATGCAAACGCTTTTTTAAAACTTATTATTTAATTCTTTTACTCTTCTACTCTTTTTACAACCTGTGCAACCAAATCTGCTTCTGTAGCTACTTTGCCTCCAACATATACGGTACCTTTCATTTCACAAATTCCTCTTCGTATTGGAGCAGCAAATTCCATTTTCAAAATCATGGTATCTCCTGGCACTACTTTTTGTTTGAATTTACAATTATCAATCTTTAAAAAATAAGTATCATAAAGACCTGGAGGCATACTATTTATACATAAAATTCCACCAGTTTGTGCTAAAGCTTCAATTTGCAAAACACCAGGCATTACTGGATTATTAGGAAAATGGCCAGGGAAAAACCACTCGTTAAAACTTACTTGCTTAATGCCTACAATTTTGTTATCAGTAAGTTCTATAATTTTATCTACTAATAAAAATGGATGACGATGTGGTAAAGTTTTTTCTATTTGTTGAAGATTGTACACAGGAGTTTGTGAAGGATCGTAAACTGGTACATCTTTAACGTGCTTATTTTTTTTGATGTACTGCTTTATTTTTTTTGCAAACTCCACATTGGTGCTATGGCCAGGACGATTAGCAATAATTCTTCCTTTTATAGGGTAGCCAATCAAAGCCAAATCGCCAATTACATCTAATAATTTATGACGAGCTGGCTCGTTGGGAAAACGGAGTTCTAAATTATTTAAATAGCCTTCGCTTTTAATTTCAATTTTATCTCGTTTAAATGCTTTTGCTAAGCGAAGCATTTCTTCTTTTGTAACAGGCTTGTCAACTACCACAATGGCGTTGTTGATATCTCCTCCTTTAATTAAATCATTATCCAACAACATTTCAAGTTCGTGCAAAAAACAAAATGTACGGCAAGGAGAAATCTCAGATTTAAATTCTTTTATCGATTTTAAACCTGCATGTTGGGTACCTAAAACTGGACTATTAAAATCAATTAATGTAGTGATTTGATACTCTACTGCTGGCATGGCAACCATTTCTACCTTTTTACCTTCGTCGTAAAACATAATATTTTCATCTATGCTGTACCAAATCTTGGCAGCTTCCTGCTCAACTACCCCTGCTTCCTCAATTAAATTTACAAATGGCTCACTACTACCATCAATTATTGGCATTTCTGGGCCATTAACTTCAATCAAACAATTATCAACTCCCATACCAACCAATGCAGCTAATACATGCTCTACAGTGCTTACTTTGGCATCTCCTACTTGTAAAGTAGTACCTCTACTGGTGTCAGTAACTAAATCACAATCTGCTTTTATTATAGGTTGTCCAGGCAAATCAACTCTTTGAAACTGAAACCCAAAGCCAGGATTGGCTGGTTTTAAAACCATGTCAACCATTATTCCTGTATGTAATCCTGTGCCACTAATGCTAGCTTGTTGCTGTAAAGTATGTTGCTTATCGGGGTTAAATTTTAAATCCATTTTATGTTATTAGAGCAACAAAAATAAGTGAATGAATTTTTTTGAAAGAATGAAATTAAATTTACTGATACTCATCCAAAAAAAGTTTCAAAATTTTTCTACATAAATCATTCGCTTTTTGAGGTGAATAAACCACAGCAAGGGTTTACGTTCAATAAAATATGCTTGCTAATACTAGCATAGCTAACAGATACACTTTTTATTATATATCTTACTATTAAATAGGTTTTGCAAGCAGTCCATTAAACCAATTATTTAAATAATATTAAAAAATACTGAAGATTTAATAGTGTTAAAAGTTTTACAAATGCTCAATTTTAAATTCCCCTACCTTCATCCCTTCTAATTCTAAATTAAATGCAAATGAGAAAATTGCTTGGTGTAGTTTATTTATTGTTATTGGTAGTTTCTGTAAAAGCTCAAGAAACTTTTTATACCAATGGTGTAGCAGACAAACGAACGGGCTGCATGGCATTTACCAATGCCACCATAGTTCAGCATAGTGGTAGTTTATTATCTAATGCTACCATGGTTATTAAAGATGGGGTAATAACTGCTGTTGGGGTAAATGTGGTTATTCCTAAAGAAGCCATTGTAGTAAACTGTGCTGGCAAATACATTTATCCATCGTTTATTGATATTTATAGCGATTATGGTATGCCAACACCACAACGCCCTCAAACGCCACAAGGTTTTTTTGGAGCAGCACAACTTAACAGTAATGTAAAGGGTGCTTATGGTTGGAATCAAGCATTAAAACCTGATGTAGATGCTTATAAAGTTTTTGCATCTGATGAAGCTAAAGCCAAAGCATTTCGAGAAGCAGGCTTTGGTGCAGTGCTCTCTCACGTGAAAGATGGTATAGCTAGAGGCTCAGGAACAGTGGTTACATTGAGTAATAGTAAAGAAAATTTTACAATATTAAAAGAAAGGGCTAGTAATCATTTGTCGTTTAACTCTGGTACTTCTACCCAAAGTTATCCAAGTAGTTTAATGGGAACCATTGCATTGCTACGTCAAACTTATTTAGATGCTTTATGGTACAAAAACAATCCTTCTGCCGAAGGCGTAAATATCACTTTAAAAAATTGGACAGATAATCTTTCATTACCTCAAATATTTGATGTAAATGCTAGATTTAGCAATGGTGAAATTTGGAATTTGCTTAGAGCAGATAGAATTGGAAAAGAATTCAACTCTTCTTACATCATTAAAGGAACAGGCAAGGAATATCAACGAGTGAATGAGTTAGTGAAAGCTAAAATTCCTGTAATTGTAGGTTTAAATTTTCCTACAGCACAGGATGTAGAAGATCCTAATGATGCCCGTTTTGTGAGCATGGCAGATATGAAGCACTGGGAATTAGCACCAACTAATCCAGCAGTTTTAGAAAAAGCTGGCGTTTCATTTGCTTTTACTACTAGCGATGTTCGTGATGCTAAAACTTTTATTGCTAATCTTAGAAAAGCTATTGAACATGGATTAACTGAAATAGCTGCTATGGATGCCTTAACTAAAACACCTGCAACTTGGCTTAATGTTTATAATAAAGTGGGAAGTTTAGAAGTTGGCAAATTGGCAAATTTTGTAGTGGCCAATGGCAATATTTTTAATGAAAAAACAACTATCCATTACAATTACATTCAAGGAGAAAAATATGTAGTAAAAGAAGACAATTGGAGTAATATTAATGGAAACTATGCTTTAGTGCTTACATCTGCCAATGGTAAAGAAGATTATACTTTAAACATAAAAAGCCCTACAGAAATTTCAGTTATAGGTAAAGATACTTTAGCTGGAAAATTAAGTTATGATGGTAAAATGGTGAAATTAAATTTTGCTCCTGCACCAAAAAGAAGAAGCATGGGTGGTGGAGGTTTTGGAGGAAATCGTCCTTCAATAGCACCTGCAACAACTTCAGCAAATGGGTATAGATTAAGTGGTGTAAACGCAAATGGTATTTGGCAAGGAACAGGAGTAGATAGTTTAGGCAATTCCTTTACTTGGACTGCAACCAATACAGACTTAACAGCAGTTAAACCAGATAGTACAAAGCCTAAACCAATGCCTAAATTGGGTAATATAATTTATCCTTTTGCAGCTTATGGTGCTGCAGAAAATGATGTTCCAAAGCAAGAAACTATCCTTATAAAAAATGCAACAGTTTGGACTAGCGAAAAAGAGGCTGTTTTAGAAAATACAGATGTGTTGTTGCAAGATGGGAAGATTGTTAAAATAGGCAAAAACTTAAACAGTTCTGCATCTAAAACAATTGATGGAACAGGAAAATTTGTAACTGCTGGTATTATTGACGAACACAGTCATATTGCCACTGCTAGTATAAACGAAGGTGGACAAAGCAATACGGCTGAAGTAAGAATAAAAGACAATTTAGATCCTGATGATGTAAATATTTATCGTCAATTGAGTGGTGGTGTAACTACCAGTCATATTTTACATGGAAGTGCCAATACCATTGGTGGTCAAACACAACTTATAAAACTGCGTTGGGGGGTAACTGATGAAGGTTTGCAGTTTAAAGATTGGCCAGGTTACATAAAATTTGCATTAGGCGAAAATGTAAAACGTACTGCATCTTCACAAGGAAATGTTAGATTTCCTGATACAAGAATGGGTGTTGAACAAGTGTTGATGGATGCGTTTACCAGAGCAAAAACTTATAAACAGTTAAGAGAAGAAGCTTTAAAAACTAATCCAAGTAATCCAAACTTGGTTCGTAGAGATTTAGAGTTAGATGCTTTAGTAGAAATTATGGATAGTAAACGTTTTATTACTTGTCATAGTTATTTACAAAGTGAAATTACGAATACCATGCGAGTGGCAGAAAAATTTGGTTTCAAAATAAACACTTTCACACACATTTTAGAAGGCTACAAAGTAGCTGATAAAATGAAAGCCCATGGTGCCAATGCAGGTACATTTAGCGATTGGTGGGCTTATAAATTAGAAGTGCAAGATGCTATTCCTTACAATCCAGGAATTATGAATGCTGTAGGTGTAAATGTTGCCATAAATAGTGATGATGCTGAAATGGCTAGAAGACTAAATCAAGAGGCTGCAAAATCTGTTAAGTATAGCAATGTAAGCGAGCAAGATGCTTGGAAAATGGTTACTATAAATGCCGCAAAAATGCTTCGTATTGATAATAAAGTAGGAAGTATAAAAGTAGGTAAAGATGCAGATGTGGTAATTTGGAGTGCTAATCCATTAAGTATTTATGCCAAAGCGTTGTACACCATTGTAGATGGCACAATCTATTTTGATAGAGATAAAGATGCAGAGTTAAGAAAGCAAATTGCATCTGAGCGTTTACGATTAAGTACAAAAATGTTAGGCGAAAAATCACAAGGTCGTCCTACAATACCTGCAATGCCAAGTTATAAATTAGTGAGTACTTGCTTAGACCATGGCCATAAATTAGGTATGTTAGAGGTTGAAGCAGAGGAAGAGTAGGGTTTAACGTTTAAGGTTTAAATCGTTT
>JBMLOQ010000019.1:0-5696 GCA_049242885.1 Chitinophagaceae bacterium | reverse complement strand
TCAGTAACTGGTGATACAGTTGGTGATCCTTTTAAAGATACATCTGGTCCTAGTATGAATATATTAATTAAATTAATGAGTATTGTAAGCTTAGTAATTGCTCCAACACTTGCAGGTATGAAAGTTGATTCTTCAAAAACTAAAGCACCTGTAGAGAAAAAAATTGAAATAAAAGCAGATGAAAAAGCTGCTACAACAACTACAACTAACAATAGTACTTATTTGATAATTGTAATGTAATTAGATTAGTAAAATTGATTATAAAATTAAAAAAGCCTGCAACAATGCAGGCTTTTTTAATTGGTTTACTTTTAATGATTTTGTTATTGCCAAAAAGTTATAAAACAAAAAAATGTTCTTTAAATGTTTTAGCAAATTGTGTTAACTATTTAATTTTAGATTCACTAATTTCTTCGATTCAAATTGTATAATTTATTGCTGCACTGCATTCCAGCCTTGAGCATATAATTCGTGAGAGCTACCACCCTTGGTAATAATTTTACAACCCTTTTCTTGCTCTGTAATATATCCAATTACACTAATATCTTCGCTTGTTACAATTTTGTTGTAGTCTTCTTGTTTTATTGTAAATAGCAATTCATAATCTTCTCCACCATTTAAAGCACAAACAGTTGGGTCTAAACCAAATTTAAAAGCTGCTTTTCTTGCAGCATCATGAATGGGTATTTTCTCTTCGTACAGCACTACACCTACATTGCTTTGTTTGGCAATATGCAAAATTTCGCTGCTTAGCCCATCACTCACATCTAACATTGAAGTTGGTAAAATATCATTATCTGCAAAAAACTGTATGATTTCTTTTCTTGCTTCAGGTTTTAGCAATCTACCTACAATGTAATCTTCACCTTCCAAATCGGGCTGTATTTGTGGATTTTCTAAGAATATTTTTTTCTCTCTTTCCATTAACGTTAATCCTAAAAACGAACCACCTAAAAAACCACTTACACAAAGTAAGTCACCTTTTTGGGCAGTGCTACGCTTCACAAATTTGTCTGGGGCTACTTCTCCTAAAGCAGTTACACTAATTACAAATCCTTTTTGGGAGCTACTTGTGTCGCCACCTACTAAGTCTACATTGTATTTTTCACATGCAGCAAAAACTCCTTCATAAAACTCATTTAAAGCTTCTAGGCTAATTTTATTGCTTAATCCTATGCTTATAGTAATTTGAGTTGGAGTTGCATTCATAGCATACACATCGCTTAAGTTTACAACTACGCTTTTATAGCCTAAATGCTTTAAGGGGGTGTACATAAAATCGAAATGAATACCTTCGAGCAATAAATCAGTTGTTACTACTGTTTGCTTTCCAAAATGATCAATTATTGCAGCATCGTCGCCTATACTTAATACGGTTGAAGCATTTTTGATTTCAAAATTTTTGGTTAGGTGTTCAATTAGTCCAAATTCTCCTAAACTTGAAATTTCTGTTCGTTCTTGTGACATAATAAAAATTGATTGCAAATATCAAGGATTTTGATGGTGGAAATGAATGTTTAAATTGATTGGTAACAAAACTTTTGGTTTCAATTTCTTTAGAATTTCTATTTTCAAAGATTTAATTTTATTAATGTACTAAAAAATGTTTCAAAAGATTTTTTAGTCAATTTTCTTTATTCAATTATTTTGATTGCCTACATTTACATCACAAACTAAAAGTCTTTTTTTTACCACTTGTTATGATAATATCGACCAAAAAAACTTATCTATTTTTACTTAGCATTTTGCTTTCGTGCCTTAATCTTTTTGCACAAGATTTTAATAAAGGTGCTAATGATGCTTATGTTATTACTCGAATGGCAGCAAAATTTCATCTTCAAAATAAAGAAGTAAATCAAGAATTTTCGGTAAATGTTTTCAACTTGTTAATGAATGAATTAGACGAAGGAAAATTTATATTCTTGCAAGAAGATATGTCTATGTTGCAAAACTATAAAAATAGTTTGCATCTAGAAATCAATGGGCAAAAAACAAGCTTTTTACATTTGCTTTATAAAATTTACAGTAAAAAGCTACATCAGTTAGATAGTTTAATAAGTATAATTGAGAAAACGCCAATAAATATTAGTTTAGTTGAAAAAATTACAGCCTTAGAAGATACAACTCATCCCAAAGATCTTGCAAATCAAAAAATACAGCTTTATAAAAATATTAAAGAAGAAATGGTTGAAACCATTGCAGATATTGCAGCTCAAAGAAAATTTGATAAACTACCCCAAAAGTTTATTGACAGTATAGAACCTATTATTCGTAAAAAAATTTGTCAATCATTTAAAAGAAACATTCAAATTTCAAAGCAAATGAATGGGGGATTGGTAAACTTTTTAGCTGATGCCTATTGCAATGCCATTGCAAAAACATATGACCCACATACTCAATTTTTTAATAGAGATGAAAAAGAAAATTTTGAATCGGGATTAGGGAAAAAAAACTATGTTTTTGGATTTAGTATTGATGAAGATGAAGACAATGAGGGTGTAACTATTCAAAATATTCAACCTGGTAGTGCTGCTTTTAAAACAGGTCAAATAAATAAAGAGGATAAATTTTTAAGCATTCAATGGGAAGGGCAAGAACCTATTGATGTAAGTAACGCAACTGCTAGTGAATTAAGTACCATTTTAAGTAATAGCAACCATGCAAAAGCTACTATGGTTTTCCAAAAACCTGATGGAACAAAAGTAGAAGTAACTTTATCAAAAGCCTTGTCAAATAATGATGAAGACGATGAACGTGTATCTAGTTACATTTTAAATGGCACTAAAAAAATGGGATATATTTCGTTGCCAGCTTTTTATGAAGATTGGGAAAACGAGGCTAATGTAAATGGATGTAGCAATGATGTAGCAAAGGAAATATTAAAACTTAAAAAAGAGAATATTGATGGTTTAATACTAGATTTAAGATACAATGGGGGAGGATCATTGTATGAGGCAGTTGACCTTGCTGGCTTATTTATAGATGCTGGACCAATAGTACAAATTAAAGGCAAAGAACCAAAAGTAACTTCTATAAAAGATGTAAATAGAGGTACCATGTACGATGGCCCTTTAGTTGTTTTAATTAATGGTTTTAGTGCAAGTGCAAGTGAGTTGGTTGCTGGTGTTTTACAAGATTATAATAGAGCATTAATTGTAGGTAGTGCAAGTTATGGTAAAGCCACAGGCCAATTGGTTTATCCAATGGATACAACTGTTGAAATAGAGCATTTGCATAAATACAATAACAACTCATCGGCAATAAAAATTACCAACTTACAAATATTTCAAGTAAGTGGAAAAACAGCACAATTTGCTGGAGTTATACCAGATGTTGCTTTGCCAACCACAACAGAAATTTATAATAAAAGGGAAGCACTTGAGCCACATGCTATACCATCTTCAAACATTACGGCAAATAAATTCTATTCCAAGCTGGCACCATTGCCTTTGCAAGATTTACAAGCAAAAGCTAAGCTTTATGAAAGCGAGGACAGCTATTTTGCATCAGTTTCTCAACTCATTAAATTAGTTAAAGAAGATAATAAAGTAAAAGATAGAGAGATAAATTTCGAAAAAGAATTGAAGCAATGTAAAGAATTGTTAACTTCCAAAAAAGATAGTCAAGAATCTACAAAAAGTAGCACCGTTTATTCGGTAAACCCTAATGCTCAAAGTGTTGAACGTGAAAAAACCAACATTGAATTGGGTTTGATGAATAAAGTTAACACCCAAAGATTAGCTAAAGATGCATATATACAAATGGCATTTAAGCTATTATTACAAATGAAATAAACTAAAAAACACAATATGCAAAAATTAATTTTTACTACAATTTGTAGTTTGCTATTTAGCTTGAACACTTTAAAAGCTCAACAGCCCGATGAAAATCCTGTTGCTTATATGAATGCAATGAGCAAAACTCACGATGAAATGGATAAAAAATACATGCAATACACAAGTGCTGTAGCCCATGGAAAACGTGCCAAAAAAGTAGAAAAACTTAGGCTACAAGTAATTGAAAGCATACAAGATGCCAGATACAAAATTTTGGATTTGCCTTTTTATAAAGGAGATAAATCATATCGTCAAACACATTTAAATTATGTAGATTTAATTCACAAAATATATAGTGAAGACTATGTAAAGGTTGTAAATATGGAAGAAATTGCTGAGCAAAGTGTTGATGATATGGAGGCTTATATTTTACTTAATGAAAAAATTGAAGAAAAGTTAAAAATTGCCAATGATAGTGTAAACAATGCTTTTAAAGCTTTTGCTGCTAAGCACAATGTAAAATTGGTAGAAGGTGAAAAAAGTGAGCTTGGACAAAAGTTGGAAAAAGCAAGTAAAGTAAATAAGTATTACCGACCTGTAGATTTAATATTTTTTAAGTGCAATTGGCAAATGAATAAGCTTACAAAAGCTTTGAACGAAAACAAAGTTTCAGATGCGGAGCAAGCTAGAATTAGCGTTATAAAATTTGTAAATGAAGGTTTAGAAGCGTTAGAAAAAATTAGTGCTTTTGATGGTGACCCATCTTTAAAAACAACATGTAAGTTTACTTTACAAGCTTATAAAAAAGTATGTGAAAAAGAAAGTTTGGTGCAAATAGATTTTGTTTTAAAGAAAGAAAATTTTGAAAAAATTAAGAAAACAATTGATTCAAAAACTGATAGAACAAAAGAAGAAATTGATGCTTATAACAAAGCCGTAAAAGAGTTTAACGATAGTGTTAATAAAGCTAATCAGGCTAGTGCTAATGCTAATAATCAAAAAAGCCAAGCCTTAGAAAATTGGAATAATGCCGTAAATGCTTTTTTTGATACACATGTACCAAAATATTAATACTTAATATTGTTTAAAAGTTAAAGTACTAATATTCAAAACTTCGTAATATAGTACAATAAAAAACCACCAGAATTTCTGGTGGTTTTAATTTTATGAAAGAAAAACTTAATTAATCATTAGCTTTAACTAATCCTAATTTAGCTTCTAAGCTTAAAGTAGCATGAGGAACAGCTCTTAAACGTGCTTTATCAATTAACTTACCAGTAACTCTACAAATACCGTAAGTTTTATTTTCAATACGTATTAATGCTTTTTCTAAATGATCTATGAAAGTAATTTGTCTGCTAGCTAATTGGCTATGTTGCTCTTTTTCCATACTTAAACTTCCATCTTCCATAGTCATATAGCGTCCATCTTCATTATCTCCACCAGTTTCATCTTTTCTAGTAATTAAACCTTGTAAATAAGCTAACTCTTTTTTAGATGCCTCAAGTTTTTTAGCAATTAAATCTCTAAATTCATTTAAATCGGTATCGTTATATCTTACCAAAGGTTCAGAACTTAACACTTGTGGTTCTCTACGCTCCATAGGAGTGTAATTTGGTGTATAAGCTATAGATGTTTTTACAGAAGTTTTAGGTACTTTAACTTCTTTAGTTAAAGGTACATCTTTAGGTTTTGCTTCAATTTTTTTAACTGGAATTACAGTGGTTGCTTTTTCTACACCAGCAATTTTTGTAGGCTTAGTGTGCTTTACAACTCTTGTAATTTTTGCAGGTTTTTTTACCTTCACCTTTTTAGGTTTAGGTTCTTTTTTTACCTTTTCAATTTTCACAGGTTTTTGGGTTTCTTTGATTGGAGGTTCGGTAATTATTGGTTTTGCAGCAACTTTAACAGGTGCAACTG
>JBMLOQ010000018.1:0-41432 GCA_049242885.1 Chitinophagaceae bacterium | reverse complement strand
CAAAAAATTGTATATCACCCTTTGCCAAAAGATGATCCTAAGCAAAGACAACCTGATATTACAAAGGCAAAAGAAATTTTAAATTGGCAACCAACAGTTGATAGGGCAGAAGGATTGGCCAAAACATACGAATATTTTAAAAATCTTCCACAAGAAGAATGGTTTAAACTACCAAAAGCTTTTAACTAATGATGAAACCTTTAATTGCTGTTACAGGTATAAATGGACAAGTTGGTGGCGACTTAAAAGAAATACACATGCAATTTGCAAGTGTATTTGATTTTTTATTTGTTGATAGAAGTTTGATAGACTTGAGTAAACCAGAAACTATTAATACTTTTTTTGAGGAAAATAAGCCTCAATTTTTCATCAACTGTGCAGCATATACCGCTGTTGATAAAGCTGAAACTGAAATTGATATTACTAAGCAAATAAATGCTTTGAGTGTTGAGCAAATTGCAAAACATTGTAAAGCTATAAATTGTATATTAATTCAAGTTTCTACAGATTATGTTTTTGATGGGTTGAAAAATGAACCATACAAAACTTCCGACATTACTAATCCAGTAAATTATTATGGACAAACAAAGCTTTTAGGAGAGCTGGCAACAGTTAATGCTAGTAAGCAAAATATTGTTGTGCGTACAGGATGGGTTTATAATAAAACAGGAAAAAACTTTGTAAATACAATGCTTCGTTTGATGAAAGAAAAGCCGAGCATTAATGTTGTGAACGATCAAATAGGAAGCCCCACTTATAGCCCAAACTTGGCTGCTGCTTTAATGCAAATTGTAACTAAAATTTACCAAAGTAATTACCAATTACAATACCAAAATATTTATCACTTTAGTAATACTGGTATTATTAGTTGGTATGATTTTGCTGTGGCAATTAAGCAACAAATTAATAGTAACTGCGAAGTAAATCCAATACCATCTTCTAGTTATCCAACCCCAGCAAAAAGAAGTGCATATAGCGTAATGGATTGTTCCGAAGTTGCAAAAGACTTTGGAGTTGTTTTAATTGATTGGAAAACAAGTTTACAAGAATGTTTGCAAATTACTGAGGAAATTTAGTAGGTGGTTGCAGCCTTCTTGGTGTTGTAGTTATTGCTTGCATAAATGCTATTAGAGCGTCAACCTCTTTATCTGTCATTTGTAATTTTTTAAGCAATACATCAGTTTTAGGAAGCAAACTATCTCTTGCAGTACCCAGATACTTTTTTTGTATTGGTGCTGGATTTCCCAAATTGTAAAAAAATACAACATCTTTTAATGATGGAAAATTTCCATGATGCATCCAAGGCCCAGTATTTGCAGTTTCTCTTAAGCTAGGTGTTTTAAATTTGCCTACATCTGCCTTGTTTTTGGTTACGTTGTATAAACCTAAATCTTCATCTTCGCTTCCCCACAACGTTTGTCCATCATTGTGAAATAAATTGTCAGTAAATGCTGGTGTATTGTGGCAATTAATGCATCTTGCTTTGGTTCTGTATAAGTGTAAACCCAAAACTTCTTCATCTTTAAGTGCTTCAACTTTACCTTTAATAAACAAATCAAATCTGCTTGGAGGTGATACAATTGTTCTTTCAAAACAAGCAATAGCTTTAAATATTTTTTCTTTTGTTATTTCTTCTTCTCCAAAAGCAGCTTTAAACATTGGTTTGTAACCTATATATTTTTTTATACGGTTTTCCATTACGCCAACATCTTCATTCATTTCTAAATGATCGGCTACTGGCATACTAGCTTGTTGTTCAAGGCTATTAGCTCTTCCATCCCAAAACAATTTTTTGTAAAATGCAGTATTAAAAATTGTCATAGCGTTTCTTCCGCCAACTTGTCTATCGTGTCCAAAAGCAACTTTTTTTCCGTCGCCCCAACCTAATTGAGGGTCGTGGCAACTAGCACATGCAATTTGTCCAGAACTAGAAAGTCTTGGATCATAAAACAACATTTTGCCCAAATTTTTCTTAGCTTCATTAAAAGGATTATCTGCTGGGTGAATAACGCTATCTAAGTTTCCAATATCTCTAAAATCTATTGCAGCAATACTATCCAATGTTGGTTTAGGCCATTGGTTGTAGTCGCCACTACTATACAATTTTCTTAATGTAGCTATATCGTTAATGGGTTCATTGCTGTTTCTTGTAATAAATGAAAACAATAATACACTTGTAAAAAGTATAAACGATGTAAAAGTTATTTTTTTAGTCATATATTTTAATGTTGGGCAGTGTAAAGAAAATAATCTCTAAAAATAAAAATTAGTCAATAAATCTTCAATCAATAAATCTTCAATTTTTAGGGTGTAAATCTATATCTTCTTCTTGTTAAACTAGGTCCTCCAATGCTAGATTCATCAAAAGCAACTTCAATTTCCAGCAAACCACTTATTGTGTTATAAGTACCTGGTTGTGTACTTGGACTAATTTTAATATTGAAACTAGATTTATCTCTTCTAAACACTTTAACTAATTGTTCTAAAACAACAACAGTGCCAGTTTGCAAGGAGTCTTTGCTTTTAGGAATTAGTTGAAAACATTTGGGAATGGTTACATTGTAATAGCCACTATCACTTGTAAGATTTTGTGCAGTATATAGCCTATTAAAGTCTAAAGCATTTGTGCCTTTCCCAGCTACATAAGGATTTGCAAATCCAATTTTATCAGGCTCTGCATCACTTGTAAAAGTAAATGCTCCAAAGGTTCTCCAAGTGTTGGTTGCACTATCAAATCTTTGAGAATTTGGTTGATAAAATGGTTGTTGTTTTGCCCAAGTGCCAGCTATTGATGGATTGGCAAAAGTTGGTTGG
Organism: Chitinophagaceae bacterium; assembly: GCA_049242885.1. Taxonomy (GTDB): domain Bacteria; phylum Bacteroidota; class Bacteroidia; order Chitinophagales; family Chitinophagaceae; genus CAIVPM01. The sequence goes on along the minus strand of JBMLOQ010000018.1, from coordinate 38,618 downwards.
GCATCAAATTCTCTTTTACAACTTGAAATAATTACTGTTGCAATGAAAATGATTAAAATTTTATGATTCATTTGTAAAAAAATTAACTAATTAAATATTGGAATTACTACAGCAAATCTTGCATCTGGGTAATTCAAACTACAAGTAGTTGCATTACAATCTATTCTTTGCAAATTTCTTTTTCTTCTGCTAATATCAAACATTAAATGTCCTTCAAAGCACAATTCTCTTCTTCTTTCAGCAAAAATTTCATCTAAAATCACTTGTTTGTCTGTGCTTGTAAAGACTGTTGCAGCTGGGTTTGCTCGTTGCCTAATTCTATTTAAATCTGCTAAAGCTGCTGACAGATTATTAGTTTCTGCAAATGCCTCTGCTCTGCTTAAGAATAATTCACTAGCTCTTAATATTTTAATATTGTTGCCTAATGTTGTACCACTTATGCCTTGATATTTATTGGTACTATAAAATGGAACACCACTTACAGATCTTAAACTAAACATGTTGGATTGCCCTCTAACATCACCTGCTGAATAAAGATTTAGCAAATCGTTTGTTGTTGCCAATTGCCAAGTATTATTACCAGCAGAAACATTATAATAATCTCCTAAACTTCCACCTGGTCTATTGCCATAACCCAATTCAAAAATACTTTCGCTACTGATAGTTTGTCCAACCCAACTGTTTGCATAATTGCCATTTGAAATAAGAGGATATTTATTTGGCGTAATTAAATCGTTACATTGTGTAATTACTTCGTTCCAGTCGCTTTTAAACAAACTAATTCTTGCTTTTAAAGCTTTTGCAGCATCTTGCGAAAAATATAGTTTTGCATCTCCTAAATTGAAAATTGAAGTACTTTGTGGATACAATAAAATAGCACTATCAATATCTGTACTAATTCTGTTAAACACTTCTTTACAAGAGTTTCTTGAACCAGTTGGTGTTAATGTTGAAACATTGATGTTTCTTACAATAATGGCAGGGTGCTGGCCATTAGCTGTAAATTCTAAACTTTGACTAAATACTTTTACTAAATCAAAATGTACTAATGCTCTTATAGCATAAGCATCTGCAAGTAATCTGTTTTTTTGTTGTGTTGTTGCGTCTGTAGCTTTATTTATATTTTCTATCAGGTTATTCACTCCATAAATAATGTTATAAGCAGTTGAATAAAAACCTTTCATGTCATTTTCATTCACATCGTTTAAGAAATTATAACTGTTTTGTAAAGCAACATTTGCTGTACGAGAATATTTAATATTCCCTCCAGTTACTTCAGGGTATATGCTAAAAGTACGCATGTAATAATTGGTACTTTTCAATTCGTCGTAGCAGCCTACAAGTGTTGTTTTGGCACCTTCAAAATCTTTAAAAATATCATTAACCGAAATGGAATTGTATGGTTCTTGATATAAAAATTTTTTGCAACCAACAAGTGTAAAAATTAGTGTTGTATATATAATTATTTTTTTCATTTTTATTGTCTTAGTCATTGTTTAAGCTTAAATCAGATTAGTTTTTTTAAATGGATACTATAAATTTACCCTTGCTCCCCAAGTAAATGTTTGCATTTCAGGAAAACTAAATCTGTACTCTCTAATTCCATTTCTACCTTCTGGAGATTTTTGCTTATACCAATACAGTAAGTTGGTTCCATTTACAAAGAAAGTAGCACTCATTTTTAACTTTTGTTGCCATTTTTCTGGTAGTGAATAAGAGATTGATAAATTGCTTAATCTTATGAAAGTACCATCATACAAATACCTTGATGACGTATATAACAAAGGATTGCCTATTTGTGATAACATTGGTGTTGAGGCTATGTCGCCAGGTTTTTGCCAACGGTCAAGCAAGTTTACACTTTGATTTCTGTTGCTTAAATTTCTTCCATTGTTTTCGTTTTGATTGCTCACTAAAATTTTACTGCCAAAGCTGTAAACTAAATTTACAGTAACTGAAACATTTTTAAATGTAAATGTATTAATCCATCCACCTTGTAGTTTTGGTAATCTGTCACCTAAATAAACACCACCAGATACAATGTTTCTATCAAAGGTTGGGTCTGTTGCTAATTTTAATTTATCGTTGGCATCTAGGTATAATTCTCTTCCTGTGGCTGGGTCAACTCCCATAAATCTAAAACCCCAAATTGCACTAGTACTTACACCTTCTCTTAATGCAGTTCCTGCAGTTGAGGGGCCAAAAAGAGAGCTTTTGTCTTTTACACTTAATACTGTATTTTCATTAAATCCACCATTAAAGGTTGTTCTCCAACTAAACTTACCAGTTAATACTTGAGCAGTAATGGCAAAGTCAAATCCTCTGTTTCTCATGTTGGCCACATTTGCCAATACACTTGTAAATCCATTTTCTGGAGGAATTGGAATTGCAGAAATGGCATCTTTAGTAAGATTTGAATAAAAATCAATTGTAAACTCAAACCTTTTTAGGAAGTTAAAATCAATACCATAATTCTGTTTTATACTTCTTTCCCAACCTAAATTTGGGTTAGGAGCTGTAGAAATACTACTCGAAGTATTACCCATATAGCCGGTATTGCTAAATGTATATAAACCACGTGCTGCATAGCTTCCAATTCTGCTATTTCCCGTAGTACCATAACTTACCCTTACTCTAAGCATGTCAATCCACTTTTTATCGTAAAACCATTTTTCTTTACTTAACAACCAGCCCAAGCCAAATGAATTATTGATAGTAGAATTTACATCGTTTCCAAAAATACTTGCAGCATCAAATCTTGTACTTGCAGTTGCAAAATATTTATTGCTGAAATTGTATGTCATTTGTGCATATGCACTTGCAGTTGTACTTTCTTGTCTGCTGCTTGCACTAATTTGATTAGCAGCGTTGCTTAATTCATTTAATCTATAATATGTAAAACCTGTGCCTGCACCACGAAGCAATTTGGTAGATTCACTTCTAAACTCAGTTCCAGCAATTACATCAAAATTGTGATTGTTTTTAATAGTTGTGTTCCAATTTAAAACTGTTGAGTTTACCCAGCTAAAATCTAATCTATCGTAAATTTGAGCATATCCATTTTTACTTTCGCCAGTAGCATTTTTTGGTGAGTCGAATATATTTTGCTTGTTTACCAAACCATTAATTCCAAAAATATTGGTGAGTTTTACATTCTTTTTAAATGCATAACGCATGGTTATATTGCTTGTAATATTACCACCTGTATGTTCATCTACATTTTGAGCTAAAACTGCTAAAGGGTTGGGTACTCCTAAGTTATTGAATTTAAAAAAACTACCATCTGCATTATAAGCAGGTGCATTAGGAATGATAGGCACATTGCTGTATAAGTTCAATGCTTTTTTATTGGTAAATGTTGGAGCAATGCTCACATCAACATTAAATTTACTTCCAATTTGATGACTTAAACTAAGTCTGAAATTTATGGTTTGAAAATCATTGCCTTTTTGTGTAGCTTGTTGATCCATGTAGCTTGCACTTAATCTAAATTGTGTATTGTCGTTTCCTCCACTCATATCAAAATCTACATTTCTAAAGCTGCTGTATCTATTTACTAGTCCAAACCAATCGGTATTTATAGTTTTAGAACCAGCTAGCAATTCTGCATCAAAAGGACTTCTACCGTCGTTTAAGTACATTTCTTTCACTAATTCGTGGTATTGAGAGCCATTAAGCCATTTAATTTGATTGATAGGAGTGCTCCAACCTTGATTATACCCAAAACTAAATCTTGTTTTACCAGCTTTTCCTCTTTTGGTTGTGATAATAACCACACCATTACTAGCACTACTACCATAAATGGCTGCTGCAGCTGCATCTTTAAGAATAGAAATACTTTCAATGTCATCAGGGTTTATACCTGCTAAAGGATTAAGCAATTGTTCGCCAGATAAAAATGCAATGCCTTCATCGCCTTTGCGTTGTTCTTTAATGGGCACACCATCAACTATAAACAATGGTTGCGAAGAAGTTGCAAAAATTTGAGAGTTACTACCGCCAATAGGCGTTAATGCATTTTGCCCACGAATGTTAATTTTTACAGGAGTGCCTAATTCTGTACTCTGCTCTACTTGCACACCAGCTGCTAAACCTTCTAGCATTTTATCAAAACTTTCAATGGGTCTTGATGTTTGTAATTGAGCAGCATTTAGTGTTACAATGCTACCTGTGACTTCTTCTTTTCGTTTTGGTTTAGAATAGCTACTAGTAACTACTACATCATTTAGGCTACTTGTTTCTTTAACTAAACGAATATTTATAGGATTACGACTAGAAATTCTGATTTCTTGTTTAAAATAGCCAACAAAAGACACCAATAAAAAGCCCTCTTTTAGCTGAGCTTCGGTTACGGTTATTGTAAATTTACCATCACTATTGGATTGTGTTTTTACATTACTATTTTTAAGAATAATTGTTGCACCAGCAAGAGGAGTGCCATCATCTTGTGCAATTACAGTTCCTGAAATATTTTGTGATGCAATTTTTTGGATTGAAAAAAACAAAATTAAGAAGAGTAATAGATATAGTTTTTTCGTCATAATATTAAAAGACAATTAAAGTAGCTAGTTTATTGCACAAACATATTGAAAAAATATAGTTAGAAATTTAGATTGTTAGCATTGGTAGAATAATTTTTTAGCTTGTAAGTATTTTTAGAATTAGGAACATGAATTTCATTTGAAAAATCAAAAACTAATGTGTAAATGATAATGCTGATTCGTTGAATTTTTTCTGAAAAAATTCTAAAAGAAATGGAAAATCGTAAAAAAAAGTACATCTTTTAAGATACAAAGAGAACATTTTAAGTATAAAACCCTACATTTGCACCCCATTTCCCACAAGGCTCAATAAGAGTTCCATAAGTTTGGAAACGCCAGCAGGGAGTAATCTTACAAAGATTATATAATGCCAAAAGTAAAAACAAACTCTAGTGCCAAAAAAAGATTTAAAGTAACTGGTTCTGGAGAAATCACATTCCAACGCCCTTTCAAGCGTCACATTCTTACTAAAAAGACTAACAAACGCAAACGTGCCTTACGCCAAAAAGGTGTAGTAGGGGATGCAAACAAAGATTTTGTAATGAGATTATTGCGTTTAAAATAATCATCAAACATTCGTTACAAAAAAGGAAATCAATTTTAAAAATTTTGTTGTAAATGTTTAATTGTTTGCAACTTTAAAAAAATTAAACTATGCCACGTTCAAAAAATGCAGTTGCTAGTAGAGCACGTAGAAAAAGAATATTAGACCAAGCTAAAGGTTACTATGGAAAACGTAAAAACGTTTATACAGTAGCCAAGAATATTGTTGAAAAAGGTATGACTTACAGTTATGTAGGTCGTAAATTAAAGAAAAGAGAATACCGTGCTTTATGGATTGCACGTATTAATGCTGCTGTAAGAGAAGAAGGATTAACTTATAGCCAATTCATTAACAAATTAGCTACAAAAGGTATCGAGTTAAATCGTAAAGTGTTAGCTGATTTAGCTATGAACAATCCAGAAAGCTTTAAAGCTTTAGTTGCTCAAGTAAAATAATATTAATTGAGAATAATTAAAAAGTCCTGCTAAATAATTTTAGCAGGACTTTTTGTTTTATTAATAACTCCGTATTTTTTAATATTCCCTCACCTCAACACTAAAGTCATTTCCATTTTGTGTTACAATATATATTTTATTGTAAACTGATTCGTCTAAAGCAGGGTATGTTTCTTTTTTGATAATTAAGTTTACTAGAGCTGGTGTGCTGTTTGAATGGCCAGCAATTACAATGATTTTGTTTTGTTTGGCAACTAATTCTTTTGCAAATTCTTTAAGTTGTTTGTGGTTGTAAATTTTAACTTCAATTTCTTTTTTTACGGATAATGGCTCTACAGTTGTTTTTGTTCTTGTAAAATCGGTGCTATAAATTTCATCGACAGTAAATTTTTTCAAGGCTTTTACCAATTTTATTGCTCGCTTTAAACCTTGCTTGCTAAGTGGAGGATTAGCATTCATGGTAGTGCTACCTTGTACCGTTGTATCTTTTTCAGCATGGCGAATTAAAATAAAGGTATTTTGTTGAGCAAAAACATATTGAACACTCATCAATAAAAATGATAACAAAATTTTAAGCATAATAGTTAATTTTTAGTAAATAATAAAGCAATCCACATTGCTCCATCTTTATTTTTTTGGGTTAGTAAATTAAAGTTGTAATCTGCAAATAATTGTACAATTTCACTTTCATCCTCTTGCATTATGCCACTTACTATAATACTGCCTTTTGTAGTAACTGCTTTTGCTAAATAAACCATATTTTCAATAATGATATGCCTGTTTACATTGGCAATAACAATATCAAAAGTTTTATTAACACTAGCATTTTCAACTTTTGCAATTTCAATTTTACTACAATTATTGGCTTCAATATTTTCTTTGCTATTCTCAATACACCAATCATCATTATCTACTGCTAAAACATGTTTTGCTCCAAGTTGCTCTGCATGAATAGCTAAAATTCCTGTGCCAGAGCCAAAATCATACACTGTTTTATTTTTAAATTCTAACTCCTGCATTAATTGCAAACACATATACGTTGTAGCATGATGACCAGTGCCAAAACTCATTTTTGGTGTAATAATAATTTGGTATGGAAAATTTGATTTGGGTTCATGAAAATTTGCTCTTATATAAATAATTTCATCAACTGTAATAGGATTGAAGTTGCTTTCCCACAAAGCATTCCAATTGGTTTCTTTAATGTTATTTTTTATAAAAGTTACCTCAAAAGATTCTAAAGTTTTAATTAACAAATTTTCATCAAAATCGTTATCATTTATAAATGCCTTAAACGAAAAGTTTTCCATAGATTCTTCAAATCCTTCATAACCAATGTTGTTTAACAATGCTATTAAAGTTTGTTGTAATTCTTCTGTAGTAGATTCTATTTGTATTTCAGTATAATTCAAAATTAAAATTGTGTTTAAGCATCAAAGATGCAAATAATACTACAATCTTAGGTGTATTATAATATTTTTGTCCAATGCAGTTGCAAGATAAATTGGTGATGTTTGAAAATAGATTGCTTAAAGTTTATAAGCATAGAAGCAAATTGGCTAAAAGGCAACAAATAAGTTGTTATAGAATTTATGATAAAGATTTGCCAGAGTTTCCTATTTGTATTGAACTCTATGATGGCAAAGTTTACATTGCTGAATATTTAAGTAAACATGGACTAACTGAAGAGGAACATGAAATTTGGCTTGAAGCAACCATCGAAGTTGTGAAAAAAGTTTTGTTTGTTAATGATGAAAACATTTATATCAAACAAAGAAAAAGAATGCATCATAGGCAACAGCAATATGAAAAAATTGAAGAAGAAAAAGAATATTTTACAGTAGAAGAAAATGGATTAAAGTTCTTAATAAATCTTACCAATTATTTAGATACTGGGTTATTTTTAGACCATAGAGTTACACGTAAAATGGTATTTGATAAAGCAAGGGATAAGCGAGTATTAAACTTATTTTGCTATACAGGTTCTTTTAGTGTATTTGCTGCTAAAGCAGGTGCAAAAAGAGTTACAAGCATTGACTTAAGTAAAACTTATTTGCAATGGGCTCAGGATAATTTTACAATTAACTTGTTAAAAAATGCTATCGATTACGAGTTTATACATGCTGATGTTGTGCAGTATTTAAAAACAATTGCTCCGAATAGCTATGATATTATTGTAATGGATCCACCAACATTTAGTAATAGTAAGCGTATGGATGATTTTTTGGATATTCAACGAGATCATGTACAACTTATAAATGATTGTTTGAAAATTTTAGTTCCAAATGGATTACTTTATTTCAGTACTAACTTTACAAAGTTTATTTTAAATGAAGAGCAAATACATTCTACACAAATTAAGGATATTACTAAAGCTACAACACCATTTGATTTTGAAGGAAAACTGCAACGTTGGTGCTATTTAATAACAAAATAATTATTTATGAAAGAATTATTTGTAATACAACGCATACAAGCTAAACACAATAAAGCAATAGCTACAATTATTAGACAGAGTTTAGAGGAGTTTGGTGCTAATAAAAAGGGAACTGTTTACTTCGATGAAAGTACAGATAACTTGTTTGATTTGTTTAATAACCCATCTAAGCATTTTTATTTAGTAGCCTCGATTGATAATGAAATAGTAGGTGGAGCTGGAATTTTTAATACAGATGGTTTACCTGCAAATACTTGTGAATTGGTGAAAATGTATTTAAAGAAAGAGTTTAGAGGAAAAGGATTAGGCTATAATCTAATATCTGAATGCATGCAGTTGGCAAAGCAATTGGGATATACTAAAATGTATTTAGAAACCATGCCTGAGCTTAAAAAAGCAGTAGAAGTGTACGAAAAGTTTGGCTTTAAAAAACTTAATCACCCTTTAGGAAATAGTGGTCACTGTGGTTGTGATATTTGGATGATTAGAGATTTGTAAACCATTATTGAAATGCTTCGTTTGCCTTTTTGTAAATACTTTTTTGTTTCCAATTGTACCATTTTACGGGCATTGTTTTTTTAAGTAAAGTATCAATGGTACGCATGCCAAATAAATTCCAAACACCAGTTAGTTTGCCAAAAATGCTGGGCTGCAACGCCCTTAAACTCATGGCAAAACCACTTTCTATATACTCCATGTGATGCCAATAACCTGCTGGCATAAAAAGTGTATCGCCATGCTCTAAAATTACTTCATAGCCTTTGGCAAGTTTTAATGCAGGAAATTTTTCAAAGTCTAGTTTGCTTTTAGTTTCATCACTATAATTGCTAAAGTCTGCCAAACTTAAAACTTCAAATGGTTTACGATACAGTTTGTGTTGCTCTTCGTATGGAAAAAGTAAAACCCTTTTTTTACCAATAAATTGTGTGTGTAAAATATGACTAACATCAATATCAAAGTGCATGTGTGTTATAGAAGTTGCACCTCCAGTAAATAGCATAGGATATTTTTTTACAAAACCTTTCATTAAGTGTTCGGGCCAACTAAAATCTTTTATTAGTTGTGGTGCATGATCGAAAATATTAAACAAAAATATTCGCCATGCTGCTGGGCCATTACTTACCATATCAATGTACTCGCCAAAGGTTTTATAATCATCAGCAGTATTTATTGGAGTATAAGCGTCGCTTTTTATGTTGTTGTACAAGCCAACTTTTTTATTTCCTACTAGCTGTTTAAAATAACTCCAGTTCCATTTAGTATATGCTGGCCAATCCTTTGCTAGGTCTTTTATTACTAAAGGAATATTTGTTTGGTAGTAATTTTTTTTAAATTGGTCTGCACTAATCGTTTGCACAGTATCTACAGTTTTTAATTGCATATACTAATAATTTTCTATTGTATAAATTATTGATTTAGAAATTGGTTGCTAATACTTAAAAGCTTTTCATCTTGCCATGCATCGCACATAATTTGTAAACCGAAAGGCATACCATTACTGTGTTTGAATAAAGGAATTGAAATGCCATTGATGCCTGTAAGGTTTGCAAAAACAGTATAAATATCGGCTAAATACATTTCAACCGGGTCGTTAGATTTATTGCCAATTTCAAAAGCAGTTGAAGGTACTGTGGGTGAAATTAGGGCATCGTAATTTTCAAATATATTTTTTGTAGTTTGTACTAGAAGGCTTCTTACTTGTTGGGCTTTTGTAAAATAGGCATCAAAATATCCTGCACTAAGTACAAATGTTCCAAGCATGATTCTTCTTTGAACTTCTTTTCCAAAGCCTTGGGTTCGTGTTTGTTTATATAACTCGTCGAGGTTTTCAATATTTCCTTTTGCTCTAAAACCAAACTTCACTCCATCAAATCTACTTAAATTGCTACTGGCTTCAGCTGTTGTAAGTACATAATAAGTTGGTATGGTTTCGTCTAGCAACTCAAAGTCTATGGCATCAACTGTATGTCCTAGTTTTTTTAGCTTTTCAATATATTCTAATTGAGTTTTAGCAATTTCTTTATCCAATCCTTGGTGTTCAAGGGCTTGTTTAAAATAAGCAAACTTATACGTTTTATTATTAATTAAGTTTTTAGAGTAAGTTGGTACTGTTTGAGGAGAAACTGTACTGTCAAATTCATCTTGTCCAGCTATTGTTTCTAATACTAAAGCTACATCAGTTATATTATTAGCAAAGATTCCTATTTGATCAAAACTGCTAGCATAAGCAATTAGTCCATATCTGCTAATTCTCCCATAGGTTGGTTTAAATCCTACAATTCCACAAAAATCTGCTGGTTGCCGTACACTTCCTCCAGTATCACTACCCAAACTAATCATACAAGTTTGCATTTGCACTGCTACTGCACTGCCACCACTACTTCCACCTGGTACAAGTGTTTCATTTAATCCATTTTTAACGGCCCCATAAGCACTATTTTCATTACTGCTGCCCATTGCAAATTCATCACAATTATTAGTGCCAATAATTATGGCATCCGCATCTATCAATTTTTGTACAGCTGTTGCTGTGTAAACACTTTCAAAGTTTTCTAGAATTTTACTTGAGGCACTTACTTTATGTTGTGCATAACAAAGTACATCCTTAATACTAATAACTACTCCATACAATAAACCTAACGGTTGTTTTGCTAAAATTTTAGCATCTATTTTATTGGCTAGTTCTAATGCTTCGTTTTCGAAAACGTGTACATAGGCATTAAGGTGCTGATGTTTTTTTATTTGAGATAAATAAAACTCAACAGTTTGCTTACATGTTGTTGAGCCATTTTGTAATTGCGATTGATATTGTGTAATATTTGAAAACGAGAACAATGTGTATTGAGTTAATGGTTAAAAAATAGGCATCTACAATTTTTAAAATTTGTAGATGCCTAGTAATTTAATTGATAGTAATTAATTAGAATCAATAACTTTTTTATCTTTTTCGCTAATACCTTCTTCAATTTCTTTACGTACATTGTTTTTGGCATCATTGAATTCTCTAATTCCTTTACCTAAACCACGCATTAGTTCTGGTATTTTTCTTCCACCAAATAATAAAATTATTGCTAAAAGTATCATTATAATTTCTGGCATTCCTAAACCCATAATCTTGTTTTTTAGATTGTAAAAGTAATGTATATAGTTGAAGTTAAGAAAAACAAATCTTCAAGCTGTTTTATTGTCAATAAAAAAAGCGAAAGTTTAATACAAACCTTCGCTTTAATACGATATAAATAAAAACTATTTAACTCTTTTTTCTTTGATACGAGCACTTTTACCAAATCTTTCTCTAAGATAGAATAATTTAGCTCTACGTACTTTACCAACTTTGTTTAAAATTACACTTTCAACATTAGGTGAATTAAAAGGGAATAAACGCTCAACTCCAATACCATCACTAATTTTACGAACAGTGAAAGAAGCAGTTGCTCCATTGCCTTGTATTTTTAAAACATCTCCTCTAAAGCTTTGGATACGCTCTTTACCACCTTCTATAATTTTATAGTTTACAGTAACGTTATCACCAGCTTTAAAAGCAGGGTATTCTCTTTTAGTTGTTAATTGCTCGTGTATAAATTTAACTGCTGATTGCATTTTTAAAATTTTTTGGACTGCAAAAGTAGGGGAAAACAACATTTGCTTCAAAATAATTATCTGATTTTTTGATTTCTTAACAAAAAAGCAGGGTTGTTTTTTTATTCACATGCCAAAATTGCTTAAAACTTCAATCAAACCAAAATTAAAATAATATGTTATACACCCATGCAAAAGCCTTGGAATATTCCTAATTTGCCTGTTTACAGTTTGGTAACCTACAATCAGGGATTATTGAATATGAACATTTGCACATACGTTTCTGCTATAAGTATGCAGCCAAAATTGTTTGCAATTGGAGTTTACAACAATACAAAAACCTTGGAAAATATTGAACAATCTAATGTAGCTGTGCTACAATTATTGCATCAATCACATGCAAATTTGGTTAAAAAGCTGGGGCAAACGAGTGGATTTAATTACAATAAGCAAGCGTATTTAAATAAAAAAGGAATTTTAGTAGAGTGGAATGGGTTAATAATTTTAAATGATTTAAGTGCAGTTGTAATGTTAAACAAAATAGAAGCTATACAAACAGGTGATCATAAACTATTTGTTTTTGAAGCAATAAAGCATAAGAGTTTTAATAAGGACTATTTAACACTAGATTTTTTAAGAGAAAAGAAAATTATAAGAGGATAAATTATGTTATCAGTTTTAGATAAAGATAGGATAATAGAAATGGCATGGGAAGATAGAACTCCTTTCGAAGCAATTAAAATGCAGTTTAATTGTTCCGAAGCCGACGTAATTGCATTGATGCGAAAGGAATTAAAAAGAAGTAGTTTTAACCTTTGGCGTAAAAGAGTAAATAGCGGTATTAGTAAAAAACACAAACAGCTTAGAAGTGCAAACATTACAAGATTTAAGTGTAGTTTACAGCGAAATATAACTATGAATAAAATTTCGAAAAGATAAAACTGCAACAACACTGCAAGAAGAATATTGCAATTGAAGTTGCTAAAAAAGTAATAATGTTTACTACAGATTATAACGAAATTATTGCATTGATTCAAGAAATTGATCCAATAGACTATGGTAAAACACGAAACTATTTACATGGAGCAGTAACCAAATTGTCTCCTTATATTTCAAGAGGAGTAATCTCCACAAAACAAGTTGCTAAAGCAATTTTAGATAAAGGATATAAACCTTTTGAAGTGGAATCTTTTTTAAAAGAACTTGCTTGGCGAGACTATTTTCAGCAAGTTTGGATTGCCAAACAAACTGAAATAGATAAGGATTTAAAGCAAGAACAAGCTAATGTTCAAAATCATAAAATTAGTACAGCAATTGTAAGTGCTAATACAAGCATTGAAGCAATAGATAAAGCACTCGAAGATTTATTTTGTAATGGCTACATGCACAATCATATGAGAATGTACGTTGCTAGTTTGTGTTGTAATGTTGCCAAAAGTCACTGGTATAATCCTGCAAAATGGATGTATTATTATTTGCTAGATGCCGATTGGGCAAGTAATGCTTTAAGTTGGCAATGGGTAGCTGGAAGTTTTAGTAACAAAAAATATTTTGCAAACCAAGAGAACATAAATAAATACTGCAATACCACTCAAAGTAAAACTTTTTTGGATATATCTTATGAAAAGTTTGAGAAAATTGACATTCCAACCGAGTTAAAAGATTTATCAAACATTCATTTTAAAACCAATTTGCCAAGTAAAACTGACATAAAAATTAATGGAGAACTGCCAACCTGTTTGTATAATTTTTATAACCTCGATCCAATTTGGATGAATAGTCAAGAATGTAATAGAATTTTAATTTTCGAACCAAGTTTCTATAAAAATTATCCTGTTTGTAACAATACAATAAACTTCATCATGCAACTATCTAAAAATATTTTGGGCATTCAAATTTTTGTTGGAGAATTTGATGAATTATTAAAAACCGTTGGTGAAAGTGAAATTCATTTTAAAGAGCATCCTACAAATCAACACTACAAAGGAGTTTTACATAATAGAGATTGGATGTTTGAAAATGTGAAGGGTTATTATCCTTCGTTTTTTAGTTTTTGGAAAGCAGCTTTAAATGCACAAAAAAAATGAAAAACCTATTTAAAATTCTGAACTTGCTGGTAAACAGGCAAGAAAATATTGGGGACACCAAATCAACGATTAGTTTGAAAAAAAATTAAAGAATATTATAAAAGCACAAAAGAAAAAAGCAAAATGGTATACAACAATAATGATATTTTGAGCCTAGAAACTAGGTATAGAGCCAATCTTATAAACTCTTTGGGGGGCTTTAAAAGCACTGTTTTAATAGGAACAAAAAGCTCTTTAGGGAATGATAATTTGGCAATTTTTAGTAGCCTTTTTCATATTGGTGCAAACCCTGCATTATGTGGAATAATTGTAAGACCTAATGAAGAAAAGCAAAATACCCTTGGCAATATTGTAAGTACAAAATATTATACAATCAATCATATTTTACCAAGTTTTATAAAACAAGCACATCAATGTAGTGCTAAATATGATGATGGAGTAAGTGAGTTTGAAGTTGTTGGCCTTACTCCTGAATTTGTAGAGGATGTAATACCTCCTTTTGTAGAGGAAAGCAAAGTAAAATTTGCTTGTGAGTTGGTTCAAAAAATTGATTTGGAAATAAATGGAACAACTTTAATCATTGGTAAAATTTTCAAAATAATTATGCCAGATGATATTTTAAGAATTGATGGATTTGTTGATATAGAAATGGCAGGAACTATAACTTGTAGTGGATTAGATAGTTATCATACTACAAATAAAATCGAAAGATTAAGTTATGCCAAAGTAGGTAGTGTTCCAAAAACTTTATAGAATTTGTAAATGGTAGAATTAACTAAAGCAATAATTTTCGTTTTGTGTTAAAAAAAAGAATAAAAAAAGAAAATCTTCCTACAAAAATTTGTATCACTTGTAGCCGACCATTTACTTGGAGAAAAAAATGGGAAAAGGTTTGGCAAGAAGTAAAATATTGTAGTGATAAGTGTAGAAGAAAATAGCCATAAATTCATTTTTATCAATAACTAAGTTGCTTTGTTATGGTTCTTTAATTAAAGGTAAAATGGCTTTAAATTTCAGTAAAATGGCATCAGTTTTTTTGATATTTCCACATCAGCTTTTTAAAGATATTAACTTATTAAAACAAGTTGAATGTGTTTATTTAATTGAAGAGTATTTATACTTTAGTCAGTATAAATTTCATAAGCAAAAGTTAGTGCTGCATAGAGCTAGCATGAAGTATTATGAGAACTATTTACAAAAGCATGGTATAAATGTAAATTATATTCAATCTACAAGCAAACAACATGATATAAGAATATTGCTTGATGAAATACATACTGAAACTGTTGAATATTATGATGTTTGCGATAATTGGTTGGATAAAAGAATAGTAATGTCGTGTGCAAAAAATAATATTAAAACTAAAGAATACCCAACACCTTTGTTTATTAATTCTAAGAAAGATTTACATGATTATTTTGGAACAAAACAAAAATATTTTCAAACAGATTTTTATACTCATCAACGCAAAAAATTAAATATTTTGGTTGATGAAAATGGAAAACCCAAAGGCGGCAAATGGAGCTTTGATACAGAGAATAGATTAAAATATCCAACTAATAAAGTTGCACCAAAGATTGAATTCCCCATTATTAATGATTTTTATAAAAATGCTATTGAATATGTTGAAGCAAACTTTCCCAATAACTATGGCATTATTTCATTAAATTTTATATATCCTACAACACATAATGAAAGTGAATCGTGGTTGCAACAATTTTTAGAAACTCGTTTTAAGGAATTTGGAGATTATGAAGATGCTATTGTTGATACTGAAAAAACGTTGCACCATAGCATACTTACACCAATGTTGAATATAGGATTATTGTTACCAATGCAAATAGTAAATGCTGCCATTGCTTTTGCAAGTGAAAATAATGTTCCGTTAAACTCTCTTGAAGGATTTATTAGGCAAATTATTGGATGGCGAGAGTTTATTCGTGGTGTTTATATATATAAAGGCACAGAAGAAAGAACCTCTAATTTCTGGAATTTTAAAAAACAAATTCCAAGTAGTTTTTATACTGCAAATACTGGTATTGAACCAATTGATGCAACCATAAAAAAACTGTTACAAACTGGTTATAATCATCACATAGAAAGATTAATGATTCTTGGAAACATTATGTTGTTGTGTGAGTTTCATCCAAATGCAGTTTACAAATGGTTTATGGAAATGTATGTTGATTCTTATGATTGGGTAATGGTAACCAATGTTTATGGAATGAGTCAATTTGCCGATGGTGGCATTATGGCTACCAAACCATATATTAGTGGTAGTAGTTATGTGCTAAAAATGAGTAATTATAAAAAAGGTAATTGGTACTTGATTTGGGATGCCTTGTTTTGGAATTTTATGAATAAACATCGACATTTTTTTCTGTCAAATCCTCGATTAGGGATGTTAATAAAGACTTACGATAAAATGAGTGATGAAAAAAAGCAGGGTTTAAATGAAATTGCTACAAAATATTTTATGAATCTTTAATTGTTTTTTTATATTTGAATCATAATGTATTCAACAACTACCAATGGCATAGAAATTAAAGTAGAAGTCTTTTATCAAAAAGATAATAGCAACCCTTTTAATAACGATTTTGCTTTTGCTTATCGCATTACAGTGATTAATCAAAATGCTTATGCAGTTCAGCTTTTAAGACGTACTTGGCATATTTTTGATAGTAATGGTGAGTATAGAATGGTAGAAGGTGAAGGGGTAATTGGGGTAACACCAGTAATATTCAATCATAAACCATTTACTTATGTGAGTGGTTGTAATTTAAATAGTGAAATGGGTAAAATGCATGGATTTTATACTATGCTAAATATGCAAAATAATAAGGAATTTGAAGTTGTAATCCCCGCATTTGATTTGATTGCTCCTTCTAAATTAAATTAATAGGCTACCTTAAATAAACCAAAGCTTTAATTTTTGACTCATTTTTCTGCCAAAATTTCCTATTTATTTGCTCGGCAAAATAATTGTTTAGTTTGTTAAAATTACAAAAAGTATATGCAAGAACAAGTAAATGAAATTTTAAACAATATTGACACAACCGAACCAATAAACACTGACGAAAATGCAGGTGCTGAAAATGTAGAAAGTCAAACCAACCCTACAGATAAAGCAATTGAAAAATTAGAGGCAGAATTAGCAGAGCAAAAAGATAAATTTTTAAGAATGATGGCTGAGTTTGAAAACTACAAACGCAGAACTGCTAAAGAAAGAATTGAAGTAATTCAAACTGCTGGAAAAGATATCATTGTAAGTTTACTAGATGTTTTGGATGATATTGACCGTGCCGAAAAACAACTTGAAACTGCAACTGATTTTACTACTCAAAAAGAAGGAATTCAGTTAATTTTTAATAAAGTTAGAACTAATTTGCAAAGCAAAGGTTTGAAAGCAATGGAAAGTGTGCAAACTGAATTTGATGTAGAAAAACATGAGGCTATTACAGAAATACCTGCTCCAAATGAAGAATTAATTGGTAAGGTAATTGATGAAGTGCAAAAAGGATACTTTTTAAATGATAAAATTGTACGTTTTGCCAAAGTTGTAGTAGGAAAATAAAAATTTCAATTGAATAACTTGCCAATTTGCCAATGTTGGGGATGTTGTTTTTTTAACTAATTATCAATTGGCTAGTTAGCTAATTTCAAGAAAATGAAAAGAGATTATTACGAAATATTAGGTGTAACCAAATCATCGAGTGCAGAAGAAATTAAAAAAGCATATCGTAAAACAGCTATGCAATATCATCCAGATAGAAACCCTGGTGATAAGGCTGCTGAAGATAAGTTTAAAGAAGCTGCTGAAGCTTATGAAGTTTTAAGTGATAATGATAAACGTGCAAAGTACGATAGATTTGGCCATCAAGCATTTCAAGGAGCAGCTGGGGGAGGAGGTTTTCACAACTCTAATATGGAGGATATTTTCTCTCATTTTGGAGATATTTTTGGGGATGGTATGTTTGGCAGCTTTTTTGGCGGGCAAGGTGGTTCTCAAAGAGGTAATGGAGGAAGAAGCACAGGCGTAAAAGGTAGTAACTTAAGAGTTAAATTAAAATTGAATTTTGAAGAAATTGCAAATGGTTGTACCAAACAAATAAAAGTTAAAAAACATGTAATTTGTAATACTTGCGATGGTAGTGGAGCTAAAGATAAAAACAGCATTCAAACTTGTAAAACCTGTGGTGGAAGTGGTCAAGTTCGTCAAGTACGCAACACTTTTTTGGGCCAAATGCAAACTGTAAACACTTGTCCATCTTGTAATGGAAGTGGCAGCACAATTACCAATAAATGTGTAAGTTGCCGTGGCGAAGGACGTGTTTTTGGTGAAGAAACAATTAGTATAGATATTCCTGCAGGTGTGCAAGAAGGTATGCAACTAAGCATGAGTGGAAAAGGAAATGCAGGTGAACGAGGCGGTTATGCAGGTGATTTATTAATACAAATAGAAGAAGAGCAACATCCACAGTTACAAAGAGATGGATTAAATGTTGCTTACGATTTATATATTAGTTTTCCTGATGCAACATTTGGCACTCAGGTTGAAATTCCTACAATAACGGGTAGAGTAAATTTAAAAATTCCAGCAGGCACTCAAAGTGGAAAAATTCTAAGGCTAAAAGGCAAGGGTTTTCCAGAAGTGCAAGGGTATAATAGAGGCGATCAATTGGTTTATGTTAATATTTGGACACCTCAAAACATTAATAACGAAGAAAAAGCCATGTTGGAAAAATTAAGTAGTTCGCCAAATTTTAAACCTCAACCAACAAAATCAGAAAAAAGTTTTTTTGATAGAGTTAAAGAAGCATTTAGCTAAATATTTGGTTTTTTTGTTTGATATTTTTGATGTAATTCATTAAGATCTATCTTGATGAAACTAGTCTTTAGTTAAGATTTTTAAAATTTCTTTACATAAAGCCTTACTAAATCAATTAATCTTAAAAGTTGTGTTGTAAAAGCAGTCAAAGTATTTTGCAATTAGGTAGCATTTTGTTTATTCAAAGCAATACAAAGTAGGAATTACTGGTTTACAAAGGTTCTTGTTCTATTAATTCTTAAATCTCTCAGAATACCACTTTTTGGCATAAGTGTAATGTTAAAACTTCTAAAAGTGTTTACAGGAGTTACATTTATACTTAACTGCCAACAGTGCATTTCTCTTGTTACAAAAAAACTAAGTTGTTGTAAGGTTTTTGAGTTTACATCAAAAAAGCCCGTTGCCCCCATTTTCCATTTTTCTGTAAGACTAAAATCTCCATTAAAATTTAAGCTGCTAAAGCTTTGTGTAGTAAAACCACTATAATCAGCTTTTTGTACTCTATTAAAATTAAAGGAGTAGCTGAGGTTTAAACTCCAAGGAATATTAAAATCTGTGAATTCTGCAGGATTGGCTCTTGAAAATTGCAACTGACGTTGTTGCTCTTCAGGCGTCATAAACGGATCGGGTTGATTTTGATTTAATCTTTGATCTTGTGTTTTGCCATCTCTTGGCTTACTTTGTATTTGAGTAGATATGGCAATATTTCCATTAGTTATAGTGCCTAACGAAAATTTACTGCCAGTCCATTGCAACTTATCAATTCTTCGTCCATTATTATTTGTAACATAGGGGTCTAAAGTTGCTCCAGCCGTAATATTAAAAATTTCAAATAAGTTGGTTCTTAAGTACAAGTTTATGGGCGAAAAATGAAAACTATCGGCAATGGCATTATAAAATCCAGAAAATCCAAATCCATCTATCAATTTTACTTTAATACCTTTTCCGGTGGTGTCTTCATTATTTCTTTTTTTCATCTCCAAAACATTATCAATTCCAAATCCAACACCAAAAACACGTCCTTCTCCAAAACTTCCTGGCATTACGCCATCAAATTGAGAAACTCTTGCATATCTTGTTCCTGCTGAGTCTGTTTGTAATGTTTCGTGATAAGAGGCAGCCATGTTTGGCTTATAATTAACTGAAATGTTTGGTCTTATTTCGTGTCGTATTGCTTGTACAGAACCTTTTTTAAAGTTTACTGTACCAAAAATACGAGTGTTGGCAGCTATTCCAAAAGACATATCTCGGGCTGTATAAAAGCCTTTTTCAATTGTAGTATCTATTTTCTTAGCACTAGTATTCCATCTCCTAAATATCTTTTGGCCATACCACCTTTCTTGATAGGTGATACTTGGCGAAAATGTAATAGGGCCTAATGCTGGCAAACTAATTGTAATTGGTACATTGTGTGTTGCTCCCCATTGTGCAGTGTCTAATAGTTTCTTAAAGCTAAATGCAGTGTCGTAAAAACCCACTTGGTTAGTGAAATTTCCACTATATCCTAAGCCAATATTTTCGTACCATTTAGGTGTACCAACTTTATCCTTCTTTTGAAATGGATAAAAAGTTACTACGTTAACATTTAAGGTTGGAAATTGAATATTAACTTCTTTAGTAGTATTGTTTTGGCTATGGCTAGCATTTAAACTTAGATTGGCTTTTCCTCTGAAATCTTTGGAATAGTTAATGTTTGAGTTAATTCTATTTTGAAAGTTGATGAATGGATTGTTTAAAACATTACTGTTAAATTTAGTGCTACCGAAATTTACGTTTGCTCCAAATGTTGTACCTGGTCTTGCCCTATTATCTCTACTATGGCTCCAGTTTATCATAAAACTTTGAGTACTTGTAAACTCTTCTTTTGCTCCAACAGATCTGTTTAAAATTCTTGTATTTTGAAAAGTAACATTTAGGCTTCCGCTATAATGATACCTTTTAATGTACTTTGGTGCAAGGTTAACCATCCAACCACCATAGCTATAAATATTGCTTCTTAGTGTAACATCAACATTATCATTTATCACTTTATACCAACCTAATCCTTCAAGTCCAAAACCAAAATCCTCACTAGTTGTAAACTGTGGAGGAAGTAAGCCACCATGCCTTCCTCTTGGATTCATTGGGAAAATGCCAAAAGGCAAGCCAATGGGCAATGGAACACCTTCAAACTCAGGGCTAGCTGGCCCACTTATGGCTAATTTATTTGAAATTATTTTTAACCTTTTGGCTCTTATGGCAAAATGTGGGTGATCTAAATTGCAGGTTGTAAAAGTGCACTTAAAGCCATAAAAACTATTACTATCAATTTTTTTTAATACAGATGCATTTACAAAAATTTCTCCTTCGTTGTAAAACGAATTTACAGTTCTACCTTTTTGAGTTTTTAGGTTGAATGTAATGGTATCGCTTCTTGTAGTGCCAGATCCATCTTTCATGGTAGGCATTTTTTCTGGGTCGTTGGTACTGTCTAAACTTCCAAAAGCTATCATGGTTTGTTGTCCACCATTGTATTGAATATTGCCTGCTTCAAGGCTCATGCTTTTTTGTTCTACCATCGCTTTTCCATACAAATAAAACTCCTGGGTGTTTAATATAAATACACCACTATCTTTTGCAGTATATTTTACAGGGGCATCTAAAGAATCTTTACTAAATGGAAGTGTGTCAATAGTTGTAACAATCTTTTTGCTGGTATCAATATTTTTTTTAGGTGTTGTGTCGATTGTTAAAATGTTAGTTTCAACTAATTTTTTTGTGCTGTCTTTAGCAATTTGACTTAATGGAGGAGCATTTTTGTTTTTAATTTGGGTTGGTTTTTTCTTTGTTTCAGTGGTTGACGCTTTTTTGGGTAATGTAGGCTGGTTTAAAAGAACTGTTAAAATATTGAAATGTTGGTTGTTTAATGCAGCATTTATAGTTAATTGCACACCAACTACAAATAAAGTAACAATGCTTAAAATACGAAGCAGTTGTTTTGCGTTATTAGTAGAGTTAAATGCCATAGAAGCGACAAAAATAAAGATTGATTCGACAAATTCATTGCTTAAAAAAGGTTTAACAATTTTCTATGAATAAAGGACTAAAATTTATAACACCAATTTTAATACTAATTACTGTTTTTTGTGTTGCAGCAATTAATAAAAATGCCCCTTTAAAATATTTGCAAAAAAAAGGAGTAAGGAAAATTGTTATTGATGCAGGGCATGGTGGAAGTGATTATGGTGCCAGTGGTGCTTACAGTTACGAGAAGAATGTATCACTAGCTGTTGCTCTAAAACTAGAGCAAATGATAAAAAAAGAAATTGGTGATGTTGAGGTTTATATGACCAGAACAGAAGATTTTTACGACAACGTAAAAGTAAAAGCCAATAAAGCAAATGCTGCAGGTGGAGACTTGTTCATTAGCATTCATTGTAATGATGCACCAGCTAAACGAGGACGTGAATTAGTAGGTTACGAAAATAAAAGAGTTAAGAAAAAAGGGAAATGGCGTACTGTTCAAGTGCCACAATATAGATATTACACTATTCCAACTAGTGCAAAAGGAACTGAAACTTACATTTGGGGTATAAATAAAAATGATGATAAGGAAAGGGCATTGAGAGAAAATCAAGATTTAATGAGTGATAGTAGCATGGACAATGACCTGAAAAATTTTGACCCATACAGTCCCGAGCAAGCAATTGCAATTTCTTTAAGAACTCAACAATATGCCGAGCGAAGTATAAATTTAGCTTACAATGTGCAAGAAGAATTTATAAATATTGGCAGAAGTAATAGAGATGTTAGGCAACGTGGTGTTGGTATTTGGGTATTACAAGCTGTTGCAATGCCTGCTATTTTAGTAGAACTTGGTTTTATAAGCAACCCAGAAGAAGAAGCATATTTAAATAGTGAAGATGGCCAAAATGCTTTAGCAGGAGCAATTGCAAAAGCTGTGAAAAAATACAAAGAAGGTATTGAAACTAAAATAAAAAGCACACAACAGGCAACTAGATGATGCACTTTTTGCTAAAAACCAATTTTTTAGACATTACTGTTTTAAACTACAGTTTTTGAAATAGAAAACTTTTGAAACTGGTGTGTTTTTAGATTCATTGGTAGAAAAATCTTGTAAAAGCAAACGGTTTTTCTTTACTTTTTTTGAACTTGGAAATTCCCAAATTTTACCTGAAAATGGAGAAGCGTTTAATGTAACTTCTACTTTTTCTAACGTTGTTAATTGATTGCTATTTTCACATTCTATATAATGATAGCTATGTTTTAAATTAGTGTTGAAAATGTGTACTCCAAAAATATTACTTACTTTTTTTAGTCCATGGGTATTTATCAATTCTATCTTAAAACTATCTGTTGAAGATTGTTTTTCAAATCCAAATGTTTGAAGTAGTTTAATTTTTTTTGCATTATTGATAATGTTTGTTTCAAAAAAAATGGAATCTTTTGTAGCAGTTTTAAAACTTACACAGGCTAGTGTATTATTACTGTTTGCAGTACTTAATGCCAATTGATTAGACAATATAAAAGTTACTTTATTAAATTCCCCTTTTTTGTAAATACACTTTGCCCACGGAACTTCAATGCCATTTATACTTTCACTATAAGGCACAAGCATCAAAACTTTAATAGGAGTTCCAAAATCTAAACTGTCATCAATGGCTGCTCCTACACTTGGAGCAATATGGGTAATTACTTTAGGTAACACAATAATGGAATTACCTTTAATGGCGTTATAAAAAAAGTTTTTACCACTAACTTGTTGTGCTTTTGTAATTATAAAAAAGCTACTACAAAGCAGGTATAATGTAATTTTTAGCTTTAACATTTTAAAAGTAACTCTATTTTAAGGCATTTATAATGGCATTAAATTCACTTGGTATTAAAGATGCTCCACCAACTAAGCCACCATCAATATCTGGCATATTGAATAGTTCTTTTGCATTATTGGCTTTTACACTTCCACCATACAAAATAGGAATAATGTTAGCAGTTTCTTCTCCAAATTTAGATGCTAATAATTGCCTAATAAATGCTTGAATATCTTGAGCTTGTTGGCTTGTAGCTGTTTTGCCAGTGCCAATTGCCCAAATTGGTTCGTAAGCAATTACTATTTTTCGAGCTTCATCATTAGATAAATGAAATAGTGATTCCTCAATTTGTTGTTGCACAAATTGATTTTGTGTTTCAGCTTCACGAATACCTAAAGGCTCACCACAACAAAAAATAGGAGTGAGGTTATTTGACAAAATTATATCTACTTTTTCTTTAAGCATTTGGTGACTTTCGTTAAAATATTCTCTGCGTTCGCTATGCCCAATAATTACATGTGTTACGCCAATGCTTTGTAGCATTTGCACGCTAGTTTCACCTGTATATGCTCCACTAGTTTTGGTATAGCAGTTTTGTGCAGCTACAAAAACATTTTGTTTGCCATTTAATTTTTCTACAAAATGCTGTAAATAAGGGAATGGAATTCCAAACACAACTTGTTGATTAACAGTTAGTTCGTGAGGCAATGCCAATAAATTATCAATTAAAGTATTTGCTTCATTAAAACTAAGATTCATTTTCCAATTGGCTGCTGCTATTTGTGTACGCATATTTTTTTATTTATTTTTTTTTATCTAATTACAAACTACTATCAACTAGCTACTAACTTACTACTCACTGCTCCTTACTAACTTTTCAATCATTTCTTTTTCTCTTTCACTCATTGCCTGGTTTTTTAACTTTTGCCAGTTTTCAATAGCTTCAATGGCTTTGTTTATTTCATATTTTTCTTCAGTTCCCCAAGTGAAATTTGATAAACTTTTTGGAAGTAATCCATTGCCAAAAACATTACAACTAATTCCAAAAACCGAGCCTGTGTTAATGCTGCTATTGATGGCAACCCTTGTGTAATGCCCCATTAAAACACCACATTTTATGCCAGCATTTATGTTTGTTTTTAAAGCATCATTAAAAAGTTTTATCTCACCTGCTGTATTTTTAATATTGCTATTGCTGGTACCAGCACCAAAATTGCACCATTCGCCAATAATACTATCGCCTAAATAACCATCATGTGCTTTGTTGGAAAAGTTATGTAAAATGGTATTTTTAATTTCACCACCTACTACACAATTGCTGCCAATAGTTGTACCTCCATAAATTTTTGATCCCATTTTTACTACACTATTTTCACCAAGAACGAACGGGCCACGAATTATAGAACCTTCCATTATAGTAGCATTTTTGCCAATGTAAATAGGACCATTTATAGCATTTAAAATGCTACAAGTTATTGTGGCACCCTCTTCTATAAATATATTTGATGGGGCGACAATAGTATTACTAGGGTCAATGTTTTTTGATTGCTTTTTAGCAGTGTATTGCTTAAAATCATCTTCAATAAATGTGCTATTGCTTTCTAACAATTGCAGTGGACTATCAATTCTTATTACTTCGTCATTGTAATTATGTACGTCGTTGAATCCAATATTAAAAACTTGGTTTAAGGTTAATGGATTTTCAACAAAAATTCTACCTGCTATGAAGCCTTTGGAGTAAGCTAAATAATGACCTTGTTGTAACTTTAAAATTTGATTGGCAAGTTGCTCGTTTGCAACAATTGCAGCATCAACAAGTAAAACATCGCCTATTGGCATTTCGTTGTAAAATGGCTGAATTGCGTTTGTAGTTAGAATGCTTGTGGGATGTTGCAAAAACAACTCCCACCGTTCTTGTAAACTAAACATGCCAAATTTTAATCCAGCTACAGCCCTCGCTGAAGTAAAAGGATAAAGTTTATCTCTTTGCTTATTATCGAATAAAACAATTTGCATGTGCTTAGTATTTGCTGAGATTGTAAGTTACTTTTACCCATTTTAAAAGCATACTTGGCTTTTCCATGTCTACAATTAATTGTTTGCGAGAAACCGTTTTTAAATTGGGTAAATTACCTTTTTTGTCAGCTATTTTTTCGAGTTGTTCAATTGCAATAATACCAAAAGCAGCAATACCCATTAAAGAAATTTTTAAAGGTAATTTTTTGTTTGATTTTATTGGAATATTTTCAATTTCATTTTTAAGATTATCTATTAGATTAATGAAATATTTTTTAAAATCAAGTAAGTTTCCAAGTCGGTTGGGTATCGTTTCTAAGCCATTTTGAATATCTCTATAAATGTCATATAAATCATTAGTAAATTGTATTACTTCGCCCAGAGCATACCAAGTTTTTTTTTCTTGAATACTATTTTGTATTTCTAAATAGTAACAACATAATTGTAAAGCACAACCACCTTTTTCTTTAGTTATCCATTCAATCTCTTCGTTTGAAATATTTTTATCAAACTGTTTTCTTGAAGCTACTTGAGCATCAAAAGCTCTTTTTAAAATGGAAAGATATTCTTCTTTTTCTTTAACTTTTGATAAAGTATATTGATGAGCTGCTAGGCCAATTCTTTGTTCAAAAGATTTTGGAGTGAAATTTTGACTATCAAAAGTAATTGCATAAATTTCACTATCGGTTAATTCTGCTCTATCAAAAAAATTGTCAAAAACACTACTACAGATAAAATAATGAAGCAAATTAGTACATTCTTGTGTGGTTGACTTTCGGTTATACAATCCTACAAAAGCATCATAAATTGCTGGGATTTGAATAGAGTAACCAAAAATAATTTTCTTAAATGTTCGGTCATCAAATTTACCTTGATGCTTTATTTGTAACGCATTCAATAAATTTTCGCCAAATTTAACTTGTTGCTTTTTTTTGAAAAAAATATAAAAAGCTTTGAACACTACCCAATAAGTAAACTTTAAAAAGTACATGATGGGTTACTAATTTTAGCTTCGTGTATAGTTAGGAGATTCTTTTGTAATTTCTATATCATGTGCATGGCTTTCTTTGATACCTGCATTGCTAATTTTTACAAAACTAGCTTGTTGTAAAGCATCTATATTGGCAGCACCACAATAGCCCATTCCTGCTCGTAAACCTCCAGTAAATTGATAAACAATTTCATGCAAATAACCTTTATAAGCAACCCTGCCTTCTATGCCTTCTGGCACAAATTTTTTGGGTTGAGTATCATCTTGAAAATATCTATCACTGCTACCCACACTCATTGCTCCAAGGCTACCCATTCCTCTATATGTTTTAAACTTTCTTCCTTCATAAATAATGGTTTCTCCAGGGCTTTCTTCAACACCTGCAAAAATGCCACCCATCATTACACTATTTGCACCAGCAGCTAAAGCTTTTACTACATCACCTGTATATCTTATTCCTCCATCTGCAATAAATGGAATGCCCAATGGCTGCAAGGCACTTGCAACTTCCATTATGGCTGTAAGTTGTGGTACACCAGCACCTGCAACAATACGAGTTGTACAAATACTACCTGGTCCAATGCCAACTTTTACAGCATCGGCACCTGCCATTGCCAAAGCTTTTGCCCCAGCATTTGTAGCTACATTTCCTGCAATTACTTGCAAGTTTTTAAAGTTCTTTTTTAACAATTTTACAGCTTCAATTACACCTTTGCTATGGCCATGTGCACTATCTAAGCTTACAACATCTACACCAACTTCAATTAAGGCTTTTGCTCGGTCGAGCAAATCGTTTGTAATGCCCAAAGCTGCCCCTACAATTAATCTTCCAAAACTATCTTTTGCAGCAAATGGATAGTTTCGTAATTGCAAAATATCTCTATAAGTTATTAATCCAACTAGTTCACCTTTTTTATTTACAACTGGTAATTTTTCAATCTTATGTTTTTGTAAAATATTAGTAGCTTGTGCCAAGCTAGTACCTTGTGGAGCTGTAATAAGGTTTTCGCTGGTCATTACATTTTTGATGGATTTTTTAAGATTATTAGTTTCAAATCTCAAATCTCTGTTAGTAACAATACCAATTAATTTATGAGCACTATCAACTACAGGAATACCACCAATTTTATTCTCTTTCATCATGGCAAAAGCATCTGCTACAGTAGAATTAGAGCTTAAAGTAATAGGATCTAAAATTAATCCACTTTCGGTGCGTTTTACTTTTCTTACTTGAGCAGCTTGTTGCTCAATACTCATATTTTTATGAATAATTCCAACACCTCCTTCTCTTGCTAAGGCAATAGCTAGACTAGCTTCAGTAACAGTATCCATTGCTGCCGAAAGAAAGGGAATGTTTAGTTTAATGGCTTTGGTAAGTTGACTACTAGTATCTACATCTTTAGGCAAAATTTCGCTGTAATTGGGTTGCAGCAAAACATCATCAAACGTTAAAGCTTCAATAATTTTTTTAGGTATATATTTTTTATTGGTAGGCATGTGCAAATGTAGGAATTTTGAAAATTAGCAAATTAGTAAATTTGAAAATTAGTTTCTTTAGTAGATTTTTGAAAAACAGCGATGGAAAGTAAAAAATATTCTAAACACTAGGATATAAAGATTTTTTAGGGCAAATTCTACAGTGAAATTGGGTAAAAAAACATTTGTGGGCTTATTTCAAAGTGAAATTAAGCAAGTTACTTTCAAATTTTCAAATCAACAAATCTTGAAATCTTCAAATTACCCAATTCCCCTTTTCTTTGTAAAAATTTAAATACAAATGACGATAGAGCAATTAAAAGCTTTAAGAGATAGAGCCGCCATTTTAAGGAGGTTTCTTTGACTATGAAGATAGAAAATACAAACTAGACCAAGATAAAGCAATTTCTTTAAGTGAAGGTTTTTGGAACGATAATACCCGTGCCACTGCCATTATGAAAGAAATTAAACAGCATGAATACTGGATAAAACTTTATACAGAAGTTGAAACTTGTGTTGAGGATTTTGCTGTACTTTTCGATTTTTTTAAAAGTGGCGATGCCACCGAAGATGAAACTATACAAGCCTATAAAACAGCACAAAACGCTATTGAAGATGCTGAGTTTAAGAGTACCTTAAATAAACCTGAAGATGAATTAACTGCTATACTACAAATAAATCCTGGTGCAGGAGGTACAGAAAGTCAAGATTGGGCTGAAATGTTGTTAAGAATGTACAGAATGTATGGCGATAAACAAGGATTTAAAGTAAGTGAAATAGATTACCAAGAAGGAGATGGTGCTGGCATAAAAACAGCAACTTTGCAGTTTGATGGCCCTTTTGCCTATGGATTTTTAAAGGCAGAGTCTGGTGTACATAGATTGGTGCGAATTTCACCTTTTGATAGCAATGCACGCAGGCATACTAGTTTTGCCAGTGTTTATG
Source organism: Chitinophagaceae bacterium (assembly GCA_049242885.1). Lineage (GTDB taxonomy): Bacteria > Bacteroidota > Bacteroidia > Chitinophagales > Chitinophagaceae > CAIVPM01. The sequence goes on along the minus strand of JBMLOQ010000018.1, from coordinate 9,908 downwards.
TATATCCTTTAATTGATGATAGTATTGAAATTGTTGTAAATGCTGGTGATATTGAATGGGCATTTTACAGAAGTGGTGGCTCTGGTGGACAAAATGTAAACAAAGTAGAAACTGCTGTAAGACTAAAACACAATCCAAGTGGTATTATTGTAGAGTGCCAACAAGCTAGAACCCAAGGTGAAAATAGAGAAATTGCCATGCAAATGCTTAAAAGTAGATTGTATGAAGAAGAGCTAAGGAAAAAACAAGAAGCCTTAAATGCAAGCAATGCTAACAAAAAGAAAATAGAATGGGGTAGCCAAATACGTAGTTATGTTTTGCACCCCTACAAAATGATAAAAGACCATAGAACCAACTATGAAGTTGGGAATGTGCAACCTGTATTAGATGGTGAAATTGAAGGTTTTATTAAAGCTTATTTAATGAGTTTAAAAGAGGAAGCGTAATTACATTTAAGCGTTAATTATACTCTCGAGCCTTGTTTCAATATCTTTTTCACTTGTATATCCACTTGCAATAGCAAAAATTTTTCCGTTGGGATGTTGTACATACAATGCTGGAAAACCATGTACTTGAAGTTGTTTACAGGTTTCAAACTCTTGCATGGCTTGTGTTAAATATTTTTCTTCTTTTAGTTTGGTATAAAATTCTTCTGCTTCCATGCCAAATAAAGGCAATAAATGACGGTAGGCTTCATCATCAGTTAAATCTCTTCCTTCAGCAAACAAACCAAATTGTATGGCTTCTATAAATTTTATTTGTAATAATGGATTTTTTTCTTTCATAATACAAGCAGCTATAGCAGGTTTTGTGCTATTTGGAAACCAATCTGTTTCAGTAGGGTTTTTTAAATGCCACAAATAATCTAAACCAAATTTAGCTCCTGTTAAGGCTTCTACTTTTGGTATGGCATTTAAAATGTAATTTGCTGTAGTACTTATATGTACTGGTTTTTCTGGAGTAATCATTCCACCAGCTAAAGATTCAAATTGTAATTTATTGTGGTATTTTTTTTCTATGTTTTTTATTACTTCACTAAACCCATAGCACCAACCACAATAAGCATCATAACAGTAAATTAAAATAGGAAGTTTCATTTTTTTTGAATTAAAAAGTTTTTAGTGTTTAATTTGCTGCAAATATGAAGCAAACAATTTTAGTAACAGGAGGAACTGGCTACATTGGTTCTCACACCATTGTAGATTTACAAGAAAATGGATATGACGTAATTTGTGTTGATAATCAATCTAAGTCTTTAATTAGTGTTTTAGATAATATACAATCTATAACATCCATAAAACCAATAAGTTATAGTGTTGATTTAGTAGATTATGATGCTTTGGAGCAAGTATTTGCTAATCATCCAAATATTGCTGGTATTATTCATTTTGCAGCTTATAAAGCTGTAGGAGAAAGTGTGCAACAGCCTTTAATGTACTATGAAAATAATATGTTTGGGTTAATAAATTTACTAAAATGTGTTGCAAAATACAATATTCCAAACTTTGTATTTTCATCTAGCTGCACCGTTTATGGTAATCCAAAAGATAGTAGAGTAACCGAGCAAACCCCAAAACAACCAGCAGCTTCGCCATATGGGGCTACAAAGCAAATGGGCGAAACTATTATTACTGATTTTGCTGTGGCACAAAAAAATAAAAATATTTTGTTAAGATATTTTAATCCAGTTGGTGCACATCCAAGCAATTTATTGGGAGAAATTAGTGGCGATAAACCTCAAAATTTAGTACCAGCAATTACTAAAACTGCCATTGGCAAAATGCCACAAATGACTGTTTTTGGAAATGATTATGATACAAGAGATGGTAGTTGTGTAAGAGATTTTATACATGTTTGCGATATTGCACATGCACATACTTTGGCAATACAATATTTGCTAGATGATAAATTGAAAGAAAATGTAATTGCTTTTAACTTAGGCACAGGCAATGGCATTACTGTTTTAGAAGCTATTAAAACTTTTGAAGAAGTAAGTGGTACAAAATTAAATTATGTTTTAGGCAATCGTAGAGCAGGAGATGTAGTAAGTATTTATGCCAATAACGATTTTGTGAAGCAAGAGTTAGGCTGGGATCCAAAGCTTGGATTAATGGAAATGATGCATACTGCCTGGCAATGGGAGCTTAAACAAAATAAAGCTTAATATTTTAACAGATTTTTAATATGTAAAGGCATCAAATTTGTCATCAATGTTTTTTTAATAGTAATATTGCTATCCCTATTTTTTAATTAATACAATATAAAAATGAAGAAATTTCTAGTAGTTGCTTTGTCTTTCGTAATCGTAAAAAACACATCGGCACAAAAAGACCCATTTGAAAAAGTTCAAACCTCTTTCATTATTGGACAAATGGATGCAGCAAAAGCCGAGTACGATAAAATTGTTGCTAAAACACCAGCATTAGCAACAACACAAAATGGTTATTTATGGAAATGTAGAATTCTTTGTGAAATAATTACTACGGGAGATAATATGAAAAAAGCTCCATTTTTAATTAATGAAGCTCATGAACTTTTTCAAAAATATCAGGCAACAGATGCTAATTTGTCTGTATTAACTTCAAGTACAATTGCTTCTTTAGGCACACGCCCACACGACGTTTTATATGCAGCAAATTTTACACTAGGTAGAGATTTTTATAATAACAAAGTGTATGATAGTGCTTATTTCTATTATGATAGATCAGCACAATTAACAAAGTTGGCTATGCAACTAGATTTAAGAAAAAATGGTGGAGCATTAGATACTTTTCCAATATTAATGGCAGGATATAGTGCCCAAAATGCGAAGATGATAGACAAAGCAATACCGTATTACACTTTTGCAATTGATAAAGGTTTTGGTGGAAAAGAAGATGTGGATATGTATAAATATGTATTGTACGGTTATACTGAACAAAAAGACAAAGTAAATTTTGAAAAATATTTTGCTATTGCTCAAACTAGATATCCAAACGAAAAATGGGATGATTATAAATTGGAGTTTTTAGAAAAGAATACTAAAATAGAAGACTTATTAGATGTATTTGCCACAGAAGATGCTGCAGGAACAATTACTGCATCTGGATATATGACTTATGGCAATATGTTTTATAATCTTACTCCTGAGTTTAAAGAAAAAATAGACAAGGACAATGCAAAAAAGGAACTTTACCATAAAAAAGCCTTGGATTGTTTTAAAAAAGCATTTGCAAAAAATCCAACTGATGGCTTAGCTGCTTATAATCTTGGATTGATTTATTATTACGATTTTGGAACTCAAGATGATGTTTATAGAGAAGGATTAAAAGCTTTGCAAGAAGCAAATGCAAATAAGGTTGTAGAAAAAGACCCTAAGAAAAAAGCTGCTGCCGATGCTGCTTTTAATACAAAAATTGCCGATATAAGAAAAGTAAATGCTGGTAACCTAGCTGTATTACAAGAATTAGCAGATAGTGCAATTGAATGGTATGAAAAAAGTGTAACCATAATAAAAGAAAAAGCAGAAAAAAATCGTCAGGAAAAACAAAGTTTTAAAAGTGCAGTTAATAATCTTACCAATTTGTATGAATTCAAGAAAACTAGAGTACAAGGTAAAGATGCAAAAGCATACGACGCTTATGAAGCAAAGTACAAAATGTACGATGCAATGCTTAGTGAATTGAAATAATTCGAGTTAAGTTAATTAATATTAAAGCTGCTTTTTTGTTAAAAGCAGCTTTTTTTATTGTAAAATCTTATTAAAGGTTTCAATTAATGTTTCTTTATGGTAAGTTACTGTAATTTAAAAAAGCAAAAGCATAAAGCATTAAAATGAAACATTGCAGGCTCAAAAAAATGTAAATTACTTAATAATTAGTAGAATATCGTAGAATTATAAATGACTTTTATTTTGAAATTTTAAATTCTTATAACCTAGTTTTTAAAACTGGAATCATTGCATTTTTCCAAGTTTCAAAATTGTTGTTTAATATTTGTTCTCTTGCTTGGGTAACCAACCATAAATAAAAGCTAAGGTTGTGAATGCTTGCTATTTGTAAAGCCAAAATTTCGTTGGCAACAAATAAATGCCTTACATAAGCTTTAGAATAATAATTACTAGTTGGGCAGTTAATTCCATCATCTATAACTGAAAAATCGGTTGCCCATTTTTTGTTTCTTATGTTTATAATTCCCTTGCTGGTAAAAAGCATACCATTTCTTCCGTTTCTGGTAGGCATTACACAATCAAACATATCCACCCCTAAAGCAATATTTTCTAATATATTCCAAGGTGTACCAACACCCATTAAATATCGGGGTTTATCGCTTGGTAAAATATCACAACACAATTCTGCAAACTCGTACATCTGTTCTTCTGGTTCGCCCACACTTAAACCTCCAATGGCATTTCCTACACAATTTTTACTAGCAATATATTCAGCAGAAGCTTGTCTTAAATCTTTATAAGTACTACCTTGTACAATGGGAAACAAATTTTGTGTATAGCCATATTTGTCAGGAGTATCATTTAATTGTTGTACACATCTGTCTAGCCAACGATGAGTAAGCTCCATACTTTTTTTAGCATAATTATAATCACTAGGGTAGGGAGGACATTCATCAAAAGCCATAATAATATCAGCTCCAATGCTTCTTTCAATATCCATTACTTTTTCAGGTGTAAATAAATGTTTACTACCATCAATATGACTTTGAAACAAAACACCTTCTTCTGTAATTTTTCTATTGGCAGCTAAACTAAAAACTTGGTATCCACCACTATCAGTAAGAATAGGTTTGTGCCAACCATTAAATTTATGTAAACCTCCAGCAGCTTCTAAAACTTCAGTGCCTGGGCGTAAGTATAAATGATAAGTATTACCCAAAATTATTTGAGCATTAATTTCACTATTTAGTTGTTGTTGTGTAACTGCTTTTACACTACCAACTGTGCCAACAGGCATAAAAATTGGAGTTAATATTTCGCCATGGTCAGTACTTATTTTTCCAGCTCTAGCTTTTGACTTTGAAGATGTATGTTGTAATTGAAATTGCAATGCAGCCATGCTGCAAATGTATATGTAAGCTATGGATTTGATTTAAATGGTACTGCTAATTTTTATATTGGTGCAAATAAATGTTTGAATAACAAATACAAATACTTTTGAACCAAATTTAACTATATCAACAATGGGTTTAATTGGTAGAACAATTAATAATTTTATTAGAAATAAAAAGAAAAAGCAATTTCTTAAAACCCTAGAATCTATTAATCAAGATAGTTTTGTTAAAGAAATTGATGAGAATAGAACAGAAGTTAATTTTTGCCACCATGGTCATTTAGGTGATGTGATATACGCTATACCTTGTATGTTGGCTCTTAGTAAAGGTAAACCAATCAATTTGTTTTTAAATACTAATGTTAAAAACACTTATCATGGTTCACTAAAACATCACTCGGCTACAAATATTTCAGAAGCAAGTGTACAGTTTTTAAAACCACTAATTGAGGCTCAGCGGCAATTTGCTGTTTGTAAGTCTTTGGAAAATGAAGTGTATGATTATAACTTAAACAACATACATCAATTTCCATTTAATTTAAAAGTTGGTAATATAGTACGTTGGTACTTTTTAACGTATGGAGTTAGCTTCGATACAACAAAGCCTTGGTTAACTGTACAAGCAAATAATAAACTTGAAGATTGCATTTTAATAGCAAGAAGTTTTAGATATAGAAGTCCAGGAATTAGTTATTCATTTTTAAGTAAATACAGCAATTTATATTTTGTAGGTTTGGAAGATGAATATTTGGAAATGAAAAATTGTATTCCAAATCTTCAGTATTTAAAAGTGAAAACAGCATTAGAATTAGCAGAAGCAATTGCAGGATGTAAGTTGTTTATTGGCAACCAGTCTTTTCCTTTTGCATTGGCTGAAGCATTAAAGGCAAAACGTGTGTTAGAGGTAGATTTTCTTACACCTAATGTAATTGTTGATGGAGCCAATGGCTTTGATTTTTGCTATCAACCTCAGTTTGAAAAAATTATTAAAAATATTTTAGAAGATTAATTATGAAAGATTATGCATTATACCCTGCTCATTCTATAAGCATGAGTAAAGACGAAGTTTTTAAAGCAACCATTGATGAAATTTTTGCCAAAAACGAAGTAAAATATGTATTAGAAAGTGGCACTTTTAAAGGCACTGGCAGCACTACAACTTTGGCAAACTCTATAATTAAAAACAAAGCCAATATTGAAAAGTTTTATACCATAGAAGTAGATAAAAAATTTTATGGAATAGCCGTAAAAAATTTGCAACAATTCAATTTTGTACAACCCATTTGGGGTTTAAGTGTAGATAAAGAAACTGCAATAAATTTTATTGAAAACGATGAAGCCATTAATAATCACGAAGCTTATCCAGATGTTTATATAGATACCCTCAACAACCCTAAGCAATTTTATATTGATGAAATTGATGGAAAACTGTCAAAAGCTGCAAGACAAAGTTTTTTAAGAAAACTATGGAGTTTTGGAAGCAACAAGGCAACCACATTTACAGAAAATGTTTTTCATAGTTTATTGCCAAATATTGCTAATTCCACTTCTTTAATATTGCTTGATAGTGCAGGTGGAATTGGATATTTAGAATTTTTAACAGCTATAGATTACTTAAAAAACAGTAATTATTATATAATATTAGATGACATACACCACCTAAAACATTTTAGAAGTTTGCAGTATATACAAGCAGGTAATGGATTTGAATTAATTGCCACTAGTAAAAAAGATGGCTGGGCAATTGCAAAACATTGGGTGAAATAATTGCAATTTTTTAAAAATTAGTGAAAAAATTTGGTAATTACTTTTATATATCTTTAAATTTGTTTTGAAGTTATAGCGATATAACTTAGAAAACATTATTAAACTACAAAAGTAAAACGTACAGATGAAAAAGCTAATTTTAACAATTACAGTAGTGCTTGCATTTTTCTTTTCAAAAGCACAACCAACCATTTCTTCAGTAAATCCATTAAAAGCAAGAATTGATAGTTTAGTTACAATTACAGGTACTAATTTTATTGCCAACGTTGATAGTAATATTGTGCACTTTGGTCCAGTAAGAGCTGTAGTAACAAGTGCAACCACAAATCAATTGGTAGTTAAAGTACCATTAGGAGCAGGTTACCAGCCAATAAGTGTAACTACAAGAAGTTTAATTGCAACAGCGAATATGCCATTTGGGGTGAGTATTGAAGGTCAATCGCCATTAAGTAATCTAAGCTTTAGTGCTAAAATTGATTCTCTAGTTGGAACTAGTATTTATGAATGTAGCTCAGGTGATTTAGATGATGATGGGAAACCAGATATTATTTTAGGAAATTATCCAGCTAATACCATTACTATCTACAGAAATACTAGCAATAATAATATTTCTTTTGCAAAGAAAATTGTAATCAACCATGGTTTTGGTGTACCACAAGTTAAACCTTATGACATAGATGGTGATGGCAAAAAAGATTTAGTTGTGGCAGATTTTAATAATAGTAGTTTTTCGGTATATCTAAATACTAGTGTAGAGCCTGGGGATATTAACTTTGCTCCTAAAGTTACAATTCCTACATTAGGTTCCAGTTCACCAGCATATCTAACTGTAAATGATTTAGATGGTGATGGTAAATTAGATGTTGTACTAGGCAACTATCCTTTAAATGGAATATCTATATTTAGAAACACAAGCACAAATGGAGTTGTTAGTTTTGCTGCAAGACAAGGAATTGCAACTATTGGCACTTATCCAACAGCTATTGAAATTGCAGATATGAATAATGATGGCAAGAAAGATATTCTAGTTTGCAACAGCCAACAAAATAGTATTTCCATTTTTAGAAATACGTCTTCCATTGGTAACATAAGTGTAGCAAATTCTGTAGAATATGCAACTTCCTTAGGGGTTCATGATATTGGTGTTGCAGATTTAAATAATGATGGTAAATTAGACATAGTTGCTGCAGATTATGCTGTTTCTGGTGCATTTACTTATGCCAATACTATTAGTGTATTACAAAGTAATGTGACTAGTATTGGAGCCTTCACCAATAATAGTTTTAATCCTTATGTTACTTATAATGTTGGTATAGGTAGTAGGAATTTAAAATTAGGGGATATGGACGGAGATGGTAAAACCGATATTGTTGTAGGTCATGCACAATCAAACCATATTTCTATACTAAGAAATACATCTAGCAATACTGCTGCTATTAGTTTTGCCTCTAAATCTGATATTATAACTGGGATACAAGCATGTTTTGTTGAATTAGCAGATTTAACTAACGATGGCAAGTTAGATATTGCAGTTTGTAATATTGGTTCAAATACAATTTCTTTTTTAAAAAATAGACTTGATGAAGCACCACCAGTTATCACAAATGTTTCTCCTTTAAGAGCTAATATTGATAGCTTAATTACTATAACAGGGCAAAATTTTTCAACTACAAATGATAGCAACATTGTTTATTTTGGTCCAGTAAAAGCTACTATTTTAAATTCTAGTTCAAATGTTGTAATAGCAAAATTACCTTTAGGTACAGGATATCAACCTTTATCACTTACCAAGAAAACTGTATTTGGTAATGGGTTAACTGCCACAGCAAACATCCCAAGCAATGTTAAATTTAACGGTAATACGATGTTAAGTAGTGCTAGTTTTGAACCCAAAATTGATTCACTTGTAGGAACAAGTGTTTATGAATGTAGTTCTAGCGATTTAGATGGAGATGGAAAACCAGATTTAGTAATTGGCAATTATCCTGCTAACACGATTACTATTTATAGAAATAATACAAGTTTAGGCAATATTGGTTTTGCTTCAAAAATTACAATTTCTCATGGCTCTGGTGTGCCACAAGTAAAAATTTTTGATATCGACGGCGACGGCAAAAAAGATTTAATTACTTCAAATTTTAACAGTGCAAGTTTTTCAGTTTATAGAAATACTTCATCGATAGGGAATTTAAGTTTTGCTGCTAAAATTAACATTAGTATGTCATCCTTTACAACCCCTAATTATTTGACAGCTGATGATATTGATGGGGACGGCAAGTTAGATATTGTAGCATCAAGATATCCATCAAATGGAATTTCTATTTTCAGAAATACAAGCATTCCAGCCGAAATTAGTTTTGCTCCAAGAATTGACATTAATACAGTGGGTACTTTTCCTACAGCTATTGAAATTGCTGATATGAATAATGATGGTAAAAAAGATATATTGGTTTGCAACAGCCAACAATATAGTATTTCCATTTTTAGAAATACTTCTACTATTGGTAACATTAGCGTAGCAAATTCTGTAGAATATGCAACTTCCTTAGGGGCTCATGATATTGGCGTTGCCGATTTAAATAATGATGGTAAATTAGATATTGTTGCAGCCGATTATGCTATTGCTGGTGGAGCTGCTTATGCCAATACTATTAGTGTTTTGCAAAATAATGTTGCAAATGGAGCAGCTTTTGTCAATAATAGCTTCAACAGTTATGTTACATTAAATGTGGGTTTAGGAAGTAGAAATCTTAAGTTAGGCGATATGGATGGAGATGGTAAAACCGATATTGTAGTTGGTTATGCACAATCAAATTATATTTCACTATTACGCAATACTTCTATTGATAATTCTACAATTAATTTTGCAACAAAGTCTGATATTTCAACTGGTATACAAGCGTGTTTTGTAGAACTGGCTGATTTGAATAATGATGGAAAATTGGATATTGCTGTAAGTAATATAGGTGCAAATACAGTTTCTTTCCTTAAAAATAACACAGTAGTTCTTAGTAATCCATTGTTATTGCAATTTACAGCTTCGCCTAAAAACAATACAGTGCAGCTTAACTGGGAACTAAGTAACACTAGCAAAATTGA
>JBMLOQ010000017.1:0-19961 GCA_049242885.1 Chitinophagaceae bacterium | reverse complement strand
CAATAATTCAGGAAATTTCTCCTTCGTAACTAAGTCGAAATAACGATATGCAATTAAGGAGATTTCTCTGGCAAGCACCCTAGAAATGACGATAATAAAAACTGCATCTCATCTTAAAACTTTATTACATTGTATTAAACATCCTTAAATTTGCACCCAAAAAATTAACAATGAGAAAAAAAGCACTTGCTATAGTTATAGCAATTTTAACTATTGGCCAAATTGCAGCACAGAATCCTGCGACATTTAAAAAGCAAGCTGAGCAAAACGCTTCAACCTTAGAAAACATTAAAGCAGTTGAAAAAGAAGGATGGACTAAAGCTGGTACTTTAAATTTAAACTTTACTCAAAGTGGCAGAAACGATTATTGGCAACGTGGTGGCGAAAAAGAAGCAGTTGGTATAAGAGCAATTGTAGATATTGATTTTGATTACAAAAAAGGTAAAAGTATTTTTTTAAATTCTATACGTGCTAGGTATGGTATGCTTAAAACCACAAGCAGCGGAAGTGCTTTTTTAAAAAATGATGATTTTTTAAATCTTACTTCTATGTATGGTTCAAAATTAAAAGGGAATTGGAGTTTGGCTGCCTTAGCATCTATTGAAACTCAATTTGATGGTTACTTTTTATCGCCAGGTTACATAAAACTTGGACCAGGTTTTTTGTATAGTAAAAATGCTAAATTTTCTTTTTTAATATCTCCTGCAATGACTAACCTTACAACTAAGTTAGCATCACAACACAAAAACTTAAACCTATTTGGTATTGCACCTGGTAAAAATGTTTTATTTGGTATGGGAGCATTTGCACAAGCAAAAGGTAACATTGAAATTGCTAAAAACATGCAATACAAATTTTTTGCAACTGCTTATAGCGATTATTTAAATAAACCAGAGTTGGTGATTTTTGATTGCACCAATTTACTTACAATGACAGTAAATAAATATATTGGGGCTACTGTAGCACTAAATTTAAGATATAATGACTGGGAGGTGGGTAAACTTCAAAGTCAATACAGCATTGGTGTAGGATTTAGCTACAAATTGTTGTAGAATAATATGCTTTGAATTAAAGTATTTCAGAAGTCGGCATTTCAAATGCCGACTTTTTTGTTAAATTACTTTACTTTGATACTCAGTTAAAATAATTTAAATGTCTCAAGTTATAATTATTGGTGGAGGTATTGTTGGCATAAGCAGTGCTTATTATCTTAAAAAATTAGGATATGATGTTACCATAATAGACAAAACAGATATATCAAATAATTGTAGTTATGGAAATGCTGGTTATATATGCCCAAGCCATTTTGTACCATTAGCTACACCAGGTATTGTAAAGCAGGGATTACGTTGGATGCTAAATAGTAGTAGCCCATTTTATATTCAGCCAAGATTAAGTTGGGGATTAATTGATTGGGGTTTAAAGTTTATAAAAAGTGCAACACCACAACACGTTGAAAACGCAGCTATTCCACTTAGAGATATTGCCATACTTAGTAAAAAAATGTACGAAGAATGGATTAATGAAGAAAAATTGGATTTGGCATACGAGAAGAAAGGATTACTAGAAGTTTTTCAAACACAAGCTAAAAAAGAGTATGCTGAACACCTTGTAGAAAAAGCTCATAAACTAGGGCTTACAGATACAATAATGCTTGATTACAATGCATTACAAGCAATGGAACCACAAACCAAAATAAATGCCATTGGAGCCGTTTATTTTAAATGCGATGCCCATGCATACCCACAAAAACTAATGCACTCCATGATTGCAAAATTGAGAGCAATGGGGGTAACTTTTAGATTAAATGAGGAAGTAATTGGGTTTGAAAAAACGGGAAAAAATATAGCATCCATTATTACCAAAACAAGTAAATATACTTGTGATGAAGTTGTAATAGCAAGTGGGAGTTGGAGTAGAGAACTTGTAAAAAAACTGGATATTAAAATTCCTTTAGTAGGAGGGAGAGGCTACTCAGTAACCCTAGAAAATAGTGAGCATAAATTAAATTATCCAGCAGTATTAATGGAAGGAAGGGCAGCACTTACGCCAATGGATGGCAATAAAATACGTTTTGGTGGTACAATGGAAATTACAAATACCAATACACCCCCACGAATTAGTAGAGTTGAAGGTTTACTTAAAGCTGTACAAGGATTTTATCCAAGTTTTAAAGTAGAAACCCCACCTATAGAAAAGGTTTGGTATGGATTTAGACCTTGCAGTGCTGATGGATTGCCCTACATTGGCAAAACCAATAAATATGCTAATTTAACAATTGCAACAGGGCATGCCATGGTGGGCTTTAGTCTTGGAGCAGGTACAGGATTATTAGTAAGTGAAGTAGTTAACAATCAACCTACAAGCATGGATATTACTCCATTTAAAGTGCAACGATGGGATTAAAAAATTAAGTGGTTTGAAACTTTTTTCTTTCTCCAATTTGTTGCCTCCACATTGCGTAGTACAAGCCTTTCTCGGCCAATAAACTTTCGTGTGAACCAGTTTCTACTATACTTCCTTGCTCTAAAACATAAATTTTATTGGCATGCATAATAGTGCTTAACCTATGAGCAATAAGGACGGTAATTTGGTTTTGTTGTGTAGATATTTCTCTAATAGTATTGGTTATGGCTTCCTCAGTAATACTATCTAATGCACTTGTAGCTTCATCAAAAATTAAAAGTTTTGGATTTCGTAGAAGAGAGCGTGCAATGGATAAACGTTGCTTTTCGCCACCACTTAATTTTAAACCACCTTCTCCAATAACTGTTTCAATACCTTTTTCGGCACGTTGCAAAAGATTGTTACAACTAGCCTTTTGCAAAGCATCATTTAATTCGGCTTCAGTAGCATTTGGGTTTACAAAAACTAAATTTTCTTTAATAGTTCCTGCAAACAAATTAGTGTCTTGCGTTACAAAACCAATTTGGGTTCTTAGTTCGTCGAAATTAATTTCATTGCCTGCTATGTTGTTGTATTTAATTATCCCTTCTTGTGGCCTATACAAACCTACTAGTAATTTTACTAAGGTGCTTTTACCGCTTCCACTTGGGCCAACAAAAGCGATGGTTTCGCCTTGTGAAGCTGCAAAACTAATTTCGTCTAAAGCTTTGTATTGAGCTGTATTGTGTTTGAAACTTACTTTATTAAATTCTAAATTTTCAATTGTGCCAATATGCTTAGGTGCAATAGGTGTGGGTTCAACAGGTTTTTTCATTACCTTATCAAAGTTTTCTAAAGATGCTTGTGCCTCTCTGTAACTAAGAATTACATTGCCAATTTCTTGCATTGGGCCAAAAATAAAAAAGCCATAAAACAGCAAACTCATGTATTGCCCACCACTAATGTGTTCTTGATAAATTAAAATTAAAAGTGTTAGTGTAATAAATTGCCTTAACGTGTTTACCATTGTGCCTTGTATAAAGCTTAGTGTTCGTAAGCTTTTAACTTTTTTTAATTCTAATCCAAGAATTTTAAAGGTATTGTTGTTAAGTCGTTTTACTTCTTCGTTTGTAATACCAAGACTTTTAACTAATTCAATATTTCGTAAACTTTCTGTAGTAGCACCTGCTAAAGCTGTGGTTTCTCCCAGAATACTTTTTTGGATTCCTTTAATTTTTTTACTTAATAAATTAGTTACATAAGCAATTAATAAACTTCCACCTAAATACACAGGTATTACACTCCAATGTAGCCTGAATGCAAAAATGCTTACAAAAACAATGCTTACTACTATAGTAAAAAATACATTAATAAAATAACCTATAAATTTTTCACAATCGCTTCTCACTTTTGTAAGGATAGAGAGGGTTTCTCCACTTCTTTGATCTTCAAATTCTTGATAAGGCAGCTGCATAGAATGCCTTAAACCATCTGTAAATAATTTTGCTCCAAATTTTTGAATAATCACACTTACTGCATAATCTTGAAATGCTTTAGCTATTCTACTTACCATAGCAGTTGCAATAAGCAATCCTATATAATAAGCTGCACCTTTAAACAAGCCTGAGCCTTTTAAAAACTCACTCATTGTTCTTGAACTACCATCTTTAAAAATTTTAGGATGATTAATCAAATCATCAAACATCCAACCAGCAATCATTGGGTCGAACAAAGAAAAAACTTGATTAATTGAGGCAAGTAATAAAGCAATAAATACTAGAAAGCGATATGGTTTAAGGTAATGGAGTAAAATTTTCATGATAAAATTTAAAATCTTTTATAGTTTGTAACTATCTTTTAATGTTGCAAATAAAATCTAAATAATCACTTAAGCTGTTATTAATTTCAATAATTCCATAATCTTGCACTTCCTATTAATTTATGCACAAAAATAATTGCGATTCATTGGTTTCAATTGCTATGGCAACATATAATGGCGAAAAGTATTTGCTGCAACAAGTTGAAAGTCTTATTAATCAAACCTATAAAAATATTGAGATAAATATTGTAGACGATTGCTCAAAAGATAAAACAGTGCGTATTGTAAAAGAATTGCAAAAACAATATCCACAAATAAAATTGTTTGAAAACAATATGAATTTAGGAGTAACCAAAACTTTTGAAAAGGCAATTAGTTTAGCAACTGGAAGTTTTATAGCAATTTGTGACCAGGATGATATTTGGGAATTAAACAAAATAGAAATTTTAGTTGATGAAATTGGAACTTTTGATGCAGTTTACTCAAATTCTTTATTGGTAGATGCTAATGGTAATTCGCTTAACAAATCGTTTACTAGCATTATGAATATGAAAACATACAATAGTGGGGCTCCATTTTTATTATCTAATTCTGTTCCAGGGCATACTATTTTAATGAAGAAAACTTTAGTCGAAAAAATTTTACCATTCCCTGAACATATTTTATTTGATTTATGGATTGGGTTTTGTGCTGCAGGTAATAATGGGATAAAGTTTGTTGACAAAACTTTGGTGAAATATCGCCAACACGAAACAAATACCATTGGTACTAGAGATTCAAAAAATAAAAAACAAAAAGAGGCTGTAAACATTCAGTTTGAGAAAAAATTATTTGAATTAAAAACTTTGTCTAAAGCTCCAATTAAGGATGAAACTACAAAGTTGATTTTAAATAAAATGATTTCACATTTTCATAGAAGATGGAGTTTTTCGAGAAGTGTTTTCTTTTTTAAGCATTTCAATGAAATTTTGGTGAGCAAAAAAAAATCAACTTTTCGTAAAAAATTGTATTGTATTAAGATGTTTTTTAAACCTAATTTTTAATGAACTCTAGCTTTAAAATTTCAGTTGCTCTTTGCACTTATAATGCAGAAAAATATTTAGCCGAATTGCTTACAAGTATTTTGCATCAAACTAAATTGCCTGCTGAAATTGTTGTGTGTGATGATGCTAGTACAGATAGCACAAAACTAATTTTAGAACAATATTCACAAGCACACCCAACCCTTTTTAAACTACATTTTAATGATACTAATCTTGGGTATATAAAAAATTTTGAACAATGTATTGGATTATGCAATGAACAATTTATAGCAATTGCCGATCATGATGATATTTGGTTGCCAAATAAACTGGAAGTTTTACTTGATAAAATAAATGATGGGATGCTTGTGTATAGTAATTCTCAGTTTATGCAAGAGGATGGACAACTCCTTAACAGAACCCTAACTACGCAGTATAATTTTATAGACAAACCTTTGCCAAAATCTTTTTTATTTTCAAATTGTGTTTGGGGTCATACTTGTATGATTAGAAAGGAATTAGTTAAGTATGCTTTTCCAATTCCAGCAAATGCACCTTATGATATTTGGCTTGCCTTTGTGGCCTCAAATGTTGGAACTATACGTTATGCAAATGAAATTTTAACTTATTGGCGACAGCATGCCAACTCTTACACTAGTAGTTATTTAAGTAAAAGCAAAAAGCAAAGGGAAATTGAAGACTGGAAAGAGCGTATTGCTTGGTTAAAGATTTTACTTAATTGTACGCACAATTCAATAAAAGAATTTACAGATGAATTGCTTTCATTGTATTCACTAAGGCAAGAAAAGTTTTCAGTAAAACTTCTTCTATTTTTAACAAAAAACAGAAAAGACCTTTTTGTCTTTTGGCGAAAAAATGAAATTAGTCTTTTAAATGAATGTAGAAAATTGAGCCGAAAAATTGGTTAGTGAATTACTTTTAAGTAAAAAATTGAATTAAACGGTTTTACAAAATCTGTTGCTAATAATTTAAGATTAAAAAAACTAGAGATTTCTTTAATTAAGTCTTCGTTGTAAACATGATGATGCAAACACCTATTGTTATAATTATCTAATGACCGTTTTCTCATATCCTCTTTAGTGTTAATATCAGGTGTCATAGCATAATCATGCATTTCAACCACTTCTTCTACATGTGTTAAATCATCTTCTTTAGTTTCATTTGTGTAATCCAATAGCAAATGCTTAAAGGTTGTAATTTTTCTTTTATTGTCGAATGTAAATTTTGGGTGAGGTAAAACTATAATTATTAACCCTTCATTTTTTGTAACCCTTTTCCATTCATAAATAGCTTTTAAAGGATTAGCAAAATGCTCTAAACTATGACTTGACAGTACAAAATCATAACTTTCATCTTTAATTTCCCCCAAATCATTTCCTTCACAAATAAACTGTATGCCATTAGATTTTGATTGATGAAAATTGTAGGTTTTTCCTTTAACAATTTTACCCTCCCATACAGTGTTTAATGAAAAATTGCACCCATCTATATTACTAGCTATTTTATAAACTGGCATAGCTTCATTATCAGTAAATATCTTGCTTGTTCCTCCAATTTCTAATCCATTTTTGTTATTTAAATATGCTTTATGTTTCTTGAAAGACAATAGTTCATTGCCAAACACTCTTTTTTGTAAAGATCTTTTTAAGTTATGTAAATACATATTTTAAGTATGAGCGTTTAGTAATTTATTATTGGTAAAAATTAAGTTTTCTCCACTCAACTCTAAAGAAAAATCATGTTCAATAATTGCTTTAAATACAGCCTTACTAGTGCCTTTTCTATATCTATCATGCGTTTCTACAATTATAATTTTTGATTGCTTTATCCAATCATTATTATTTTCAAAAATCTCTAGTTCGGCACCCTCAATATCGATTTTTATTATATCTATTTCAGAAGTATTCAATTGCTTTTGTAAATCGTTTATGGTGTAAGACTTTATTGTGCTGTTTCCTTTGTTATCACTTACCATAAAACCAGCTTCTCCTAAGCCATTATCAACTAAAAACAAATCATCATTATTATGCCAAACTGCTCCATTAAGTAATTTTATGTTGTTGTATGGTGCTAAATTTTTTTTTGCTTGATTATAGTTGTTTGTTTCTGGTTCTATGGCAATAATATTGGCATTTGGATATTTATAATTAAAATATAAACTTGCATATCCAACATTTGCTCCTAAATCAATAATGTTTTTTGGGGTAAAATTTAATTTTACATCATACTCCTTGTTTATAAAAACTTGCTCAAAAATGGCTAAATCGCTGTAATTATTTCTAAAATAAATGGGATGGGGTAAGAAAGAAAAATTAACATGTTTTTCAACCTTAGCTTTGGCAATGCTGTAAAGTTTTAGTGCATTTGAAAAACCAATTACATGCTTATATTTAGAAAATCTACTCGGCATTTTTCGTATATTTTAACGAATATACTTCAATACTATTTTCAAAGCAACTTATGAGATAATGATTTTTATTTGAGTTTAATTTGATTTAATTAGAAAACCGTTTTTCTAAACAAAATAATCTTTTACATTTGGTAGAATTATGACTTTTAATAAAGCTTTGTTAGAAAAATTCTCCATTAAAACGTGGGCCATTATTTGCTTCATTATTTCATTAGCCGTTACTTGCCAATTGTATTTTGGTGGTACAAAAGTTTATGCTGGTGATGCTCATTTATATACAGAGTTCAACAATTATATAATTTTTAAGAATAGTTTTTTTCATCTTTTAAATAATCAAAATTTATATACACATTACCCTAATGAGCAATGGGATTTGTATAAATATTCACCAAGTTTTGCTTTTTTGTATGTAGTTTTTGCATTGCTTCCCAATTTTTTTGGCTTGTTTTTTTGGAATTTTTTAAATTGTTTTATTCTCTTTTTTGCTATTAGTAAAATTGACTTTATAAGTAACAAGGCAAAAAACTTTATCCTGCTTTTTAATCTAATTGAATTGTTTACTAGCATTCAAAATACACAAAGTAATGCTTTAATTACTGGATTAATTTTACTTGCTTTTATATTGGCAAAAAAAGAAAAAATGTTTTGGTCAACACTTTGCCTTGTGCTAACAATTTATATAAAACTGTTTGGTGGGGTAGCATTGGTAATGTATTTGTTTTTTCCTAATAAGTTTAAAGTAGCAATCTATACTGTTTTTTGGACTATTGTTTTGGCTTTAATTCCATTAATAATGGTGTCGCCAACTCAGCTTTTAGAGCAATATAATAACTGGCTTGTGTTACTAAAAGCAGATAAAGATGCATCTCTTGGTTACTCTGTTTTTGGTTGGCTTAAATCTTGGTTTAATATTGATGTTGCAAAAAATATAGTTTTAAGTGTTGGTTTAATTATTAATCTTTTACCTCTACTCATTAAAAAGCAATTGTATAATAAAAATTTTCAATTTCTATATATTGCATCTTTATTAATTTGGGTTGTAATTTTTAATCATAAAGCAGAGTCGCCAACTTTTATAATAGCAACAGCTGGGGTAGCTATTTGGTATGCTTTGTCGGCCAAAACTATAGTTGATAAATGTTTATTGTTTTTGGTTTTTGCATTTACTATTTTATCGCCTACAGATATTTTCCCTAAATCATTAAATGCAAATTTTGTGATTCCTTTTGTTTTAAAAGGAGTGGCTTGCATTTTTGTTTGGTTTAAAATAATGTACGATTTATTTATGTTCAGAAGTAACAACTTAAGTAAAGATTAGCATTACTTTTTATATTCAATTTTCATTCAACATTATTTCTGTTAATTTGCATTTTAATTGTAATGAAAATATTAAAAAAGCTTTTGCCTTTTGCAAAACCTTACCATCATTTTGTTCCAGAATTTTTAATTTATACTTTCTTAAGTATTGTATTTGGCTTAGTTAGTTTCCCAATATTAATACAAATTTTAGAGCTGCTTTTTAATAGTTCAAATGAGGCTGTAGCTAGTGTGGAAAAGCCTAGTTTTTCATTTTCATTAGGCTATTTTAAAACTATTTTTAATTACTACATTGGTGAAATTTCTATAAAGCACAGTAAGTTTAATGCACTATTATTGGTTTGTTCTTGTATTGGTTTTTGTATGATTGTAAGTAATATCTTTAAGTATCAATCAACCAAAGTGTTGATACGATTAAGATTAAAGCTTCTATCTAATTTAAGGGCTAGATTGTATAAAGCATATTTAAATCAAAGTTTAAAGTATCATCACAATACAACAACTGGTGAGTCTATGACTACCATTACAAACGAAGTAGCAGAAATTGAGTACACTTTAGCCACTTGTATGCAAATAATTTTGAGGGAGCCTTTTGTAGTAATTTCATACTTTATATTATTATTTTACTGGTCTACAACAATTACATTATTTACTTTAATTTTTCTACCAATATCTGGTTATATCATTAATAGAATTACAAAAAAATTAAAGTCTTTAGGATATTATCATCAAAGTAAATTAGCTACACTTTTAAGTTTTACTAATGAAAGTTTAACTGGTATAAAACAAATTCAAAGCTTTACAGCCGAAAAATTAATGAACAAAAAGTTTGGCGAAATACACAACGATTTTACAGAGAATAGCAAAAAACTTTTTAGTAAAAGAGAAATGGCTTCTCCAATATCTGAAACTTTGGGGGTTTTAAGTGCAATAATTTTAATAACCTTTGGTGGTTACTTAATTTTAAATGGAAAAACAACTTTAACAGGTACTGGCTTTATCACCTATCTTGTAGTATATACACAACTAATTCAGCCTTTAAAAAATTTAGCCAATCTTCCAACAACATTGCAAAGAGGAATTGTGGCAGCTGAGAAAGTATTTAAAATAATTGAAGAGCCAGTTGCTATAAAAAACGCTAATAATGCAATTGATATTAATAGTTTTGATAAAAGTATTACCTTAAACAATATTAACTTTAAGTACGAAGAAAAAAATGTTATCAACTCTATAAATCTAGAAATTTCAAAAGGAAAAAGTATAGCATTGGTTGGTGCAAGTGGAAGTGGAAAATCTACTTTAGTGGATTTAATATGTAGATTTTACGATGTTACCGAAGGGGAAATTAAGATTGATGATAATGATGTAAGAAGTATAAATCTAGATAGTTTAAGAGGCAAAATTGCGGTTGTTAGTCAAAATGCTTTTTTGTTTAACGATACAATTGCCAATAATATTTCGTTTGGATTAACCCATGTGGATGATAAACAAATCATTGAAGCTGCAAAAGTGGCAAATGCACATGAGTTTATCATTAACTCAGAAAATGGTTATGATACAATTGTAGGAGAGGGAGGTGTGAAACTTAGTGGTGGGCAAAAACAACGCTTAACTATTGCAAGAGCTGTATTAAAAAATGCTCCTATTTTAATCTTAGATGAAGCTACTAGTGCTTTAGATACAGAAAGTGAACGCTTGGTTCAAGACGCAATTGAGCGAATGATGCAAAACCGAACAACTATTATTATTGCCCATAGATTAAGCACTATTCGCTATGCCAACGAAATTGTAGTGTTAGATAAAGGTGAAATTGTAGAACGTGGTACACACGAACAATTATTGCAACAAAATGGAAAGTATAAGCGTTTGGTAGATATGCAAGAGTTAAAATAGTTTTTTTTATTGCATTATTCTAAAAGTTATACCTTCTAATGCTAAGTGTGCATCCTCGAATACAGCTTTTGTTTCTTCTAAAAATTCATCAAGCAATTCATACTTGCTACTAAAATGTCCAATAATTAATTGACGAGCATTGGCTTTTTTTGCAATACTTGCAGCTTGTACTGTAGTGCTATGAAATCTTTCTGCTGCTTTAGTTTCTAATTCTTTTAAATATGTGGTTTCGTGATAAAGTAAATGTACCTCGTTTACTTTTGGAATAAGTTCCTCATCATAAATTGTGTCTGCACAATAGGCATAACTTCTGTTTGCAGTATTTGGAACCGTAAGTAAATCATTTTCAATTATTTCTCCTTTTTTATTGATATAATTTTTACCCTCTTTTAGATTGTTATAAAAAGATGAAGGTATTTCGTATTGCAAAACTTTGTCTTTATCAATTTTTCTTGGTGGTTTATTTTCTTCAATTTTAAATCCAAAACAGTCAATTCTATGCTTTGTTTTAAAACAACTTATTTTAAGTTTATGGTTTATGAAAATTACATCTTCATTTTCTAGAGGATGAAAATGTAAAGTATAAGGTAAAATAGTATTTGCAGCTTGTAATTGTAATTCAATTATCTTTTGTAACGGAGCTGGAGCAAACAAATGTAAATCTTGCTCTCTACCTAATAATCCCATGCTAGATATTAGTGGAACTAAACCAAAGTAATGGTCACCATGCAAATGTGAAATCAAAATAAAATTTAGTTTGCTTCTTTTTATCTTAAATCGTTGTATTTGAGATTGAGTGCCCTCACCACAATCAATTAAAATTAATTGGTCGTTTATGGTAACTATTTGAGCTGTAGGATGCCTATCAAAAGCAGGAATTGCAGAATTATTACCCAAAATGGTTACACCAAACATGTAAAAATTATTTTATCAAATTAAGTAAAAAAACTAAAACAAAGGAATTTTCTTTTTATAAGATTATTTACTATCTAAAAACGACGCCTAAAACTTTATCTTCACGCCCAAAAAAAATTATGTATTCTACACTTTTAACAGAACTCCAAAATAGTATTTTAATCGTTACAATTAACAGACCAGATAAGTTAAATGCTCTCAACAAAGATGTTTTTAACGATTTAAACAACATTGTCGATGAAATTGAACAATCTTCAAGTATTAAAAGTGCCATAATTATTGGTGCTGGGTCAAAAGCTTTTGTAGCTGGTGCCGATATTACTGAATTTGGAAATCTTACAAAAGATGAAGCTATGCAATTGGCTAAGCGTGGGCAAGATGTTTTTTTTAAAATTGAAAATTGTAAAAAACCAATAATAGCTTGTGTAAATGGATTTGCTTTAGGTGGTGGATGTGAGTTAGCTATGAGTTGTCATTTTAGAATTGCTAGTAGCAATGCCAAATTCGGGCAGCCAGAAGTTAACCTAGGATTAATTCCTGGTTATGGGGGTACACAACGATTGGTACAACTCATAGGCAAAGGAAGGGCAATTGAGTTGCTAATAAGTGCCAATATGATAGACGCTTCAACTGCATTGCAGTATGGTTTAGTAAACTATGTAGTAGAGCAAGATGGATTATTACAAAAAGCTATTGATATTTTAAATATTGTAAATACTAAAGCTCCGATTGCAGTAGGTAATTGCATTGCATCTGCCAATGCTGTTTTTAACGAAGTTGAAAATGGATTTGAGAAAGAAATTACTTTGTTTGGCGAATGTTTTACAACTAAAGATATGCTTGAAGGCACAACTGCATTTTTAGAAAAACGAAAAGCCAATTTTATTGGAGAATAATGGAAATTAATTTATGTACTGATAGAAAAATTGAGTTATAATAATGATTTTAGGAGCTATAGATATTGGAAGTAATGCCGCTAGATTGTTAATTACAGAAGTTGTTGATACTAACAAAAATGATATTCAGTTTAACAAACTTAATCTTATACGAGTACCATTACGTTTGGGTTTTGATGTGTTTGAGTATGGCGAAATTACCAAGCCAAAACAGCAAATGCTAGTAGAAACAATGAAAGCATATGCACATTTAATTAAAGCTTATGGTGTACAGCATCATATTGCTTGTGCTACTAGTGCTATGAGAGATGCAAAAAATAGTAACGATTTAATTAGAACTGTAAAGCTAGAAACTGGTATTGAAATAAAAGTTATCACTGGAGATGAAGAAGCTAGCATGATTTACGAAAACCATGTGGCCGAAAATTTAGATAAACAGCATGCATATTTATATATAGATGTTGGTGGAGGAAGCACTGAGCTTACTTTTTTTGATGAAGGTGTAATGAAATACAAAAAAAGCTTCAACATAGGCACTATAAGATTATTAAAAGGTTTAGTAAACGAACCAATTTGGGAAGAAATGAAAACTTATATAAAGCTGTTCACAAAAACAAAATTGCCCATTATTGCCATTGGAAGTGGTGGAAACATAAATAAAGTTTTTTCAATCAGTAAAAAGAAAGAAGGAAAACCTTTGCAATTAGATTTATTAAAAGATTATCATAAAGAATTTAGTAGTTTTTCAATTGCTGAAAGAATAAAATTGTACAAGTTTAGAGAAGATAGGGCTGATGTAATTGTGCCAGCCTTACAAATTTATATTAATGCTATGCGTTGGGCTGATATTCAGGAGATTTACGTGCCCAAAATTGGCTTGGCAGATGGTTTAATTCAAAAATTGTATAGCCAAAAAAAATAATCTAGTAGTTAAGGTTTCATTAATTTTAGTTTAAAGCAAATCTTATCCATTGATTAAACAATTAATTTGTAAAATTTTTATAACATGAGAAAATTACCCATTTTTATTGTACTAACTTTTTTTATACAATTTGCAAACGCACAAAAAAAAGTACAACTAGTTAAACCAAAAAGTGTTGTAGTGTCCGAAAAAAAGTATCCTAAAATTGTAGTTGGTATTATGATAGATCAAATGCGATGGGATTATTTGTATCGTTATCAAAATAGGTATTCAGCAAATGGATTTAATAGAATAATTAGCGAAGGATTTAATTGCCAAAACACGTTTATCCCTTATACGCCAACAGCTACAGCTTGTGGTCATGCTTGTGTTTACACAGGCAGTGTTCCTGCTATTCATGGTATAACAGGTAATAATTTTTGGGACGAAACAGTAAAAAAATCTGTTTATTGTGTAGAAGACAAAACAGTAAAAACTGTTGGCACTGATACTAAAGATGGAGAAATGAGCCCAAGAAATATGCAAACTAATACCATTACAGATGAGTTAAGATTGGCTACCAACATGAAAAGTAAAACCATAGCTGTAAGTATTAAAGATAGAAGTAGCATTTTGCCAGGAGGTTTTACTAGTAATGGTTCATATTGGTACGATGAAGGGAAAGGTAAATTTATTACTAGCACCTTTTATATGCAACAACTACCTAACTGGGTAGTGAATTTTAATAACAGAAATTTAGCAGATAGTTTTTATGCTCAAGGTTGGAAAACATTATATCCTTTAAACACCTACACCCAAAGCACCAATGATACTGCTGATTGGGAACGAACAGATTGGATGGGTGTTCCCAAAGCTGTTTTTCCTTATGATCTTACAAAATACATAGGTAAAGATTATTATAAATTGCCCTACATCCCTCAAGGAAATGACTATACATTAATGATGGCAAAAGCTGCAATTGAAGGTGAAAATTTAGGAAATAATGCTGTAACAGATTTTTTGGCTTTGAGTTTAAGTTCTCCCGATTATATGGGCCATTCCTTTGGGCAAAATAGTGTAGAAGCAGAAGATATGTATTTAAGATTAGACAATAGTTTAGCCAATTTTTTCGACTATTTGGATGCCAAATTTGGAAAAGGAAATTATACTACTTTTATTACTGCAGATCATGGAGCTGCCCAAGTGCCTGGCTATATGCAATCTGTTAAAATTCCAGCAGGAAATTTAAACACCAAAGACATATTTAAACGTGTAAACGAAAAAATTAAAGCAGAGTTTAATGTAAACAACGTTATTCTTCATCAAACTTATTACAACATAGTTTTAAATATTCCAAATATTGATAGTGCAAAAGCTGATGTAGAACAAGTTAAAAAAGCTGTCGTTAAATATCTTGAACAAGAAAAAGGTATTTATAGAATAATTGATAAGCAAAAACTAGAATCAAGTAATATTTTTTCTCCATTAAAAGAGAGGTTGATAGCAAGCTATTATCCATCAAGAAGTGGACATTTGCAAATTATTCCCCAGCCACAGTGGTTTAAAGATAATAGCAAAGGAACTGACCACAGCGTTTGGAATCCTTACGATGCTCATATCCCATTACTTTGGTATGGCTTTGGAATAAAAAAGGGTCAGTCTTTTCGAGAAGTATATATGACAGATATTGCACCCACTCTTGCAGCATTATTAAATATACAAATGCCTAATGGTTGTGTAGGTAAAGTAATCGAAGAAGTGTTAAAATAGAAGAAAAGATGTTAGTTTTTTTGGGATTAAAATTTTTTATAGAAGCTGTCTTGAATCTAAAGTTCAAGTTACCTTCCTTTGGATGGGTTAGGGGTGGTTTTTATGCATTCTTTTTATTAATCTTTTTATTTATTTCCTTCATTTCTTTTTCTCAAATAACACCAAATCCAATACAGCAAAAAGGATTTAAAAGTTTGTTTGCAAGTAATAGTTACGACTCAACAAAGCCTTATCAAGCACAATTAAATCCTCGTGCCATATCTTTTGTTCAAGATTATGTGAAAAAACAAGGCAAAGAGTTAGAAAAAATGAAGCAATGGGGAAAGCCTTACTTTAATATGTACGACCAAATTTTAAGGCAATACAATATTCCAGTTGAAATGAAATATTTGAGCGTAATTGAAAGTCATTTACAAAGCAATTTAGTAAGTTGGGCAGGTGCTGTAGGGCCTTGGCAAATTATGGATTACGAAGCTAAACGTTTTGGATTAAGAATGGGAAATGGAATAGATGAAAGAACAGACTTTATTAAAAGTACACATGTAGCCTGTAAATTAATGAAGGAATTGTATGCCGAATTTGGAGATTGGCTTTTAGTTGTGGCAGCTTATAATGGAGGTGCAGGAAGAGTAAGGGGGGCTATAAGAAAAAGTAATAGCCGTGAATTTTGGGATTTGCAATATCATGTACTCGAAGAAACTAGGAATCATGTTAAAAAATTTATAGCCACCCACTATGTTTTTGAAGGGGGAGCAGGTTTTACAACCAACACGGCAAGTGAAAATAAAAAACTATTGCAAGAACAATCTTTGCCAAAACAACAAACCAAAATTATCGACTCAAATTATACCTCAATAGAAATAAATGGTAGATATAATGCTATAATTATATGTAATAGCTTGCAAATAAATATTGCCTCATTCAACGAAATGAATCCAAATTTTGAAAAGCAATTAGCCGAAGGCAAAACTTATAATATGTACATTTTAAAAGATAAGTTGCCTTTTTTCCTCAACAAAAAGAACGAGCTTTTGCAACAAAGTTTTATGGCTTTAATGAAATAATTATGGTTTATAACTTTTTGTTATTAACAAATACATGCAATTTTTGTATAAATTATTTCAACTTTTTCACTTTTGGCTTTTTTCAACTCCTTATTTTGTTATTTTCGCCCACATTTTTAAACTAAACATCAATGAATTTTAAAAAGTTAAACAACATTACTGGTTGGATAATTTGTGCAATTGCTTGTACTGTATATATACTAACAGCAGAAGCTGGTGGAAGCCTTTGGGATTGTGGCGAGTTTGTAAGCTGTGCCTATAAACTTCAAATTCCACACCCACCTGGGGCACCTTTATTTGTATTGCTAGGAAGATTTTTTATCATCCTTTTTGGAGATAATCCATTAAATGCTGCAAAAGCTGTAAACATAATGAGTGCAGTAGCAAGCGGATTTACAATTTTATTTTTGTTTTGGACAATTACCCATTTTGCTCGTAAAATTATGGGTGTTAAAACCACAGATAATCTTACTGGCAACCAAGCATTTAATATTTTAGGTGCAGGTGTTGTAGGTGCTTTGGCTTATACCTTTAGTGATAGTTTTTGGTATAGTGCAGTTGAGGGAGAGGTGTATGCACTAAGTAGTTTTTTTACTGCAATTGTTTTTTGGGCAATTTTTAAATGGGAAAATGCTATTGATGATTTTGAAAATGGCTTAAATACAAATTTTCATCCTGATAGATGGTTGGTGTTCATTTTCTTTATTATGGGATTAAGTATTGGAGTTCACTTACTTAATTTATTAGCAATCCCAGCAATTGTAATGGTTTATTATATTCGTAAGCATCAAACTTTCGATTTAAAAACTATTCGTAAATATTTTATTTGGGTTGTTGCTATTGGAGGTTTATTAGGAATGGTAGTTGCTACAATGGTAAGCAATGGAGAAAAGAATGTAATTTTAGAACGTTACCCAAATATTGCAGATCAAGGCATTGACCCAAGCAGTAGCACTTTAGCTGGGATTTGCTTTTTAGGTGCTGCTTTAGCAATAGGTTTTTTATATTTAATTGAATCTATAGTCCCTAAAAACAAGAAAGCATATTATGGCGGTATGTTTATTTTCTTTGTCATTGGTTGTGTTGTAACTGGCTTTACACAAGTGGCTGTTATACAGTATAGTGTAAAATTTGCTGGTGCTTTTGATAGAGTTTTTGTAAATAGCTTTCACTTGCCATTTTTTGCAGGCTTTACTATTTTCTTTGTTGTTTTAGCTGGAGCTATTTGGTTTGGATTAAAGTTTGCTGCAAAGAAAAATTGGCAGTTAATGCGTTTAGGTTTATGGTGTGTGTCATTTGTACTAATTGGGTACAGCACTTATGTAACTACAATGATTCGTAGTAATGCCGATCCTGTGGTAGATATGTATAATGTAGATAATCCTGTAAGTTTAGTTGGCTACCTTGGCAGGGAACAATATGGTGATTTTCCTTTGTTGTACGGACAAAAATTTAATGCTCGTCCTGTTGCAAATAAAGAAACAGGAACTAAATATCGTAAAACTGCAAAAGGATATGAAAATGCTGGTGCAGATAATAAATATATTTTCTTACCACAAGATAAAATGGCTTTTCCTCGTATGTGGGATATTAGCAACGACCAAAACCATGCAGATTATTATGCTTACTATTTAGGTATTAATAAGTATCAAGATAAACAAACTGGGGAATTAAAGTATGATGATGAGGATGGAGCAAGACCAAACCAAGTCGACAACTTTAAATACTTTGTTGGATACCAATTTAATTGGATGTATTTTAGATATTTCATGTGGAATTTTGCTGGAAAGCAAAATGATGTTCAAGGCGTTTTTGATGGTAATGTAAGAGATGGAAACTGGATTAGTGGAATATCATTTATCGACAATTTATTACTTGGAGACCAAAGTAAATTGCCTGATACCATAAAAAATAATAAAGCCAATAACAAATTGTATTTGCTGCCGTTTTTATTAGGCTTTGCTGGATTATTTTATCAAGCAAAACATAAAGGTGGGGATGCTTTTGTAAATTTCTTGTTATTCTTTTTCACAGGCTTTGCTATTGTAATTTATTTAAATCAGCCAGGTTATCAACCTCGTGAACGAGATTATGCTTATGTTGGAAGTTTCTATGCTTTTGCTGTTTGGATTGGTTTAGGCGTAATGGCTGTTATAAACCTTGTGCAAAATGCAGTTAAAGGAGCAGCTGGTGCAGCAATTGCAGCTTCACTTTGCTTAGTTGCTGTTCCTGGATTAATGGCACAACAAGAATGGGACGACCACGACCGTAGTGAAAAAACTATTGCAAGAGATTTAGCTAAAAACTATTTGGAATCTTGCCCTCAAAACGCTGTTTTGTTTTCTTTTGGAGATAATGATACTTATCCTCTTTGGTATGCTCAGGAAGTTGAAGGTATTCGTCCTGATATTCGAGTGATTAATTTTAGTTTATTAGGGATAGACTGGTACATCAATCAAATGAGATACAAAGTAAACAATAGCCCTGCAATTGATGTGATTTTTAATGAAGAGCAAATAAGTGGAGGCAAAAGAGACTATGTATCTTATAAGCCAAATCCAGCTTATCCTGAAACTTCTGCTGCTGATTTATACGACATGTTGAAGAATTATGTAGGTAGCGATGATCCAGCCAAAATGGATGGTACAAGAGGGGAGGATGGCTTTAATACTTTTCCTAGTAAAAATGTGTATGTACCAGTAGATAAAGCAACGGTTTTAGCAGATAAAAGTTTTAAAGGAACAGAAGCTTTTGAAGATAGTATTAAGTTTACAATTAATAAGAATGCAATTTACAAAAACGATTTAGCTGTATTAAGTATTCTTGCTGCCAATAAATGGAAACGTCCAATTTGCTTTACAAGTTATTATGGTGGAAGAGAAGGATTGGGTTTTGATGAGTATTTAAGAAAAGAAGGTTTGGTATATAGAGTTGTACCATTTAAAAACCCATCTATACAACAAAAATTTGGCATCAATATAAACGTGGATGGAATGAATGATGTAATGATGAGCAAATTTGCTTTTGGAAATTGTCAAAAACCAGGAGTATTTTTTGATGAAGAAAATAGACGTCATTTATTAGCTATAAGAAATGCTTATGCCGATTTGGCTCAAGCCCTAGCTAGTGAAGGAAGAAAAGATGAAGCTAAAAAAGCATTGGATAAAGCCGATAGTATGCTTAATCAAACAAACTTCCCTTATGGGTTAGTAAGTAGAGGAAATATGCACAATAGTTCAAGCCTTAGATTTTTGGAATCTTGCTATAGTGCTGGGCATTTAACCCTTGCTAAAAAAGTAAAAGACGCTTTGATGAAGGAATTAAATCAGGAAAAAGTGTACTACAAAAGTTTAGGCAATTCTCGTAAAGGAGAAAATATGGCAAATGATTTGCAAGAAACCGAAGAAACAATTAAAAAAGTAGAGAATGCCGAGAATATTTATAAGGCCATGAACAATTTACCTATTGCTCCAGCAGCAAAGGATACAGGCAAATAGTATTTAAGAAAATTTAATAGTTTAAGGCTGCTTTGTTAAATGCAAAGCAGC
>JBMLOQ010000016.1:0-8067 GCA_049242885.1 Chitinophagaceae bacterium | reverse complement strand
AGCGGAGGGAAAGGGATTCGAACCCCTGGACCTGTAACAGTCAACAGTTTTCAAGACTGCCGCAATCGACCACTCTGCCATCCCTCCACGTGCAAAATAATAGGTTGAAACATTATCTACCAAATATTATTTTTATACATTTAATTTTGCGTCAAATTATTTTTCTGAAACATTTATTTGCACTCAATCATTTCTTTCTAAAATATAAATTTCGTTTGCTTGGAGGTGTACTTTTTATTATTCTTTCAAACTACTTTAGAGTACTTAGTCCACAGGTGTCAGGGTTTATTATCGATGAAGTAATTCATCAATTAAAATCTACAACAAATACAACTAAAGAATATAATTGGCTAGTTAATTACTTTGTTCAGTTTACAAAAAATAAGCAATTGGTGGTGAGTGAACTTATTATTTTTTGTGGTGTTGTGCTACTGTTATTGGCTTTATTGGGTGGTTTTTTTATGTTTTTGATGAGGCAAACTATTATTGTTATGAGTAGGCATATTGAGTATGATCAAAAGAATCAACTTTTTGCCCATTACTTAAAGTTAGATGCTAGTTTTTATAAGGTAAATGCAACTGGAGATTTAATGAGTCGTATTGCTGAAGATGTAAGCAGAGTAAGAATGTACACAGGCCCTGCATTAATGTATGTAATAAACCTTACAGGTACAATTGGTTTTAGTTTGTATTTTATGTTTAAAGAAAATACAACACTTAGTATGTATGTAATTGCTCCATTGCCATTTCTGGCAATTACAATTTACTATGTAAATAACATCATTAATAAAAAAAGCGAGCAATTGCAAGAAAGTTTAAGTAGCCTTACAAGCAATGCACAAGAATCGTATGCTGGAATAAGAGTAATTAAAAGTTTTGTACAAGAAGATAGTCATGCCCAATATTTTCATGAGCAAACCAAGGTTTATCAAAACAATGCTACAAGTTTAGCTAAGGTTGAAGCTTTGTATTTTCCTTCAATTGCGTTATTAATAGGATTAAGTACAATTATTGCTATTACTGTTGGGTGTTTTATGCATATAAGTAATCCTACAGTTGTAACTGCAGGAACTATTGCTTCTTTTGTGATTTATGTAAACATGCTTACTTTTCCTGTAAGTGCTATAGGGCTTACAGCCAGTATGATACAAAGAGCTGCAGCATCGCAAAAGAGATTAAACGAATTTTTGGCAATTATCCCAAGCAATAATTTTGAAAAACAAGATATTACACCAACCTTAATGCCATTGGAAAAAATAAGATTTGAGCAGGTAAATTTTACTTACAATCACACAGGAATTGAAGCTTTAAAAAAACTACACTTTGAAATAAAATTTGGCGAAAAAGTTTTGATTATTGGTAAAACAGGAAGTGGAAAAACTACAATAGCCCAACAATTGCTAAAAATATTTACTCCAAGTAGTGGCGTTGTTTTTTGGAACGATAAGGATTTATCCCAAGTAGATACATTTGAGCTACGAAACAGAATAAGTTATGTGCCTCAGGATGTTTTTTTGTTTAGTGATAATGTAGCACAAAATATTTTGTTTGGAAGCAAGTCTGCCAACAATAGACAAGCTATTATAACTGCAGCAACGCAAGCTAGTATTGCTAAGGAAATTGGTGAGTTTGAAAATGGGTTTGATACAATAGTTGGAGAAAGAGGTGTTACTTTAAGTGGGGGGCAAAAACAAAGAATTTCAATTGCTAGGGCCTTGTTAAGACCTGCAGATTTATATATTTTTGATGATTGCTTAAGTGCAGTTGATGTAAATACAGAGAAAAACATTGCCAATCAGCTATCTCATTTTTTAGAAAACAAAACAGCCATTTTTATATCTCATAGAGTGTTAGCAAGTTTTAATTTCTCTAAAATTATTGTTTTAGAAAATGGAAGTATTATAGAGGAAGGAACACATCAACAATTAATGCAATTAAATGGCTATTATGCCGATACATATTTGGCACAAACTGCTACATAAATTTTATTTGATATTGCACAAATCTTCAATTGTTTGTGTTGGATTTATAGACTTAAAAACGGTGTTCCCAGCAACCAACACATTTGCACCTGCATCAAGTATTGTTTTTGCATTTTCTAGCGTTACGCCACCATCTATTTCAATTAAGGTGTTTAAATGTCTTGAATCAATATTTTGGCGAAGCTGTTTGATTTTATTTAATGTATTGGGTATAAATGATTGTCCTCCAAACCCTGGGTTTACACTCATTAGGCAAACAACATCAACTAAATCTAATACATCTTCAATTTGGTTAATGTTTGTATGTGGGTTGATAGCAACTCCTGCTTTCATTCCAGTACTTTTTATATGTTGTAGTGTTCTATGTAAATGTGTGCAAGCTTCCACATGAACAGTTAATACATCTGCACC
This sequence comes from Chitinophagaceae bacterium, assembly GCA_049242885.1. Lineage (GTDB taxonomy): Bacteria > Bacteroidota > Bacteroidia > Chitinophagales > Chitinophagaceae > CAIVPM01. Next base: position 5,674 of record JBMLOQ010000016.1, on the reverse strand, counting down.
AGCAGCTTTAAAAGCATCAATATATTTATCAGGATTTACAATCATTAAATGCACATCCAAAACTTTGGTAGTAGCAGTTCTAATTTGTTGTAAAATAGGCAATCCAAAACTTATATTGGGTACAAATACCCCATCCATTACGTCTATATGAAACCACTCTGCTTTGCTATTGTTAAGCATGTCACACTCGGCTTGCAATTGTAGAAAATTACAACTTAATAGTGAAGGTGCAATGATTGGCATACGTTAATTTTTTTGCAAATAAAAGATATTTAGTTTGCTTCTGAGTTAATAAAAAAGCCTGAAATTTTTATTTTCAGGCTTAGCATACATTTTTTTCAATCCCATTAGTGTGAAGTGGAATCTTTACAAATTTATAATTTAGGTACCGTTACAGTAGAAGTGGTACTATTACTACAACCACTATTGGCAGTAACTGTTAATTTAACTGTATAAGTCCTGTCTGTAGATTGCCTTGTGTAAGATTTATTTACATTAATTTGGTTACCAGTTGTGCCATCACCAAAATCCCAAGCCCAATTGGTTATTGATGCCCCACTTCTTACAGTAGAAGTGCTATTGAAATTAAAAGATTCTCCCGTGCTTGTAATATTATTATACACAAATGCTGCAACAGGTGTTACATCTTGCCCTTTTGTAACTACTGGAAGTGTGGTTCTGTAGATATCTAGATTATTATTTTTAATGATCAATTTTACGTCGTAAGTATTGGTAAAAGAAAATTTCTTTTTTATAGGATTTCCTGTTCCTATGCTTCCATCACCAAAATCCCAATGAAAAGTTGCTGTACTAGGTACGCCAGTTGTTGGGGCATTAAATGTAAACTCCTCACTACTTGGTGCACAGGCACTTGTGGCTGTAAAATTAATGTTACCACTTATAGTATAGGTGGCAGGAACTGCAACTGTATTTGTACGTGTAGCAAAACAACCAGCTTCGCTTTTAACTGTAAGTTTTACATTATAAGTAGTATCTCTTGGGTGAGATGGAAAATTTTTATTTACAAAACTTCCAAACCCTTTTGTGCCATCCCCAAAATCCCATTCAAAACTATTCATGTTGCCATTTTGTAAAGAGGAAGTGCTATTAAATGAAAAAAGGGTAGGGGTACTCGTATTCATTTGGCTATAAAAACTGGCTACAGGAGTAACGCTTTGTCCAACTGTTGTTACACTAACAGTTGTTTGCCCAAGATCTTGATCGGTTGGTGATTTTACTTTTACTAAAACTGTATAATGTCCTGCCCATTGATAAGTATTTTTGGCTACAGCATCTTTGCTATTATTTCCATCACCAAAATACCATTCAAATTTTGCATTGCTAGGCACTTTACTACCACTACATGTAAACGTAAATACTTCGTTACTAGGTGCACAAGGGCTTGTACTCGTATAATTTATGTTTATGGGTTGAGATGTTCCTGTTCCTCCAGTTGTTCCACCTACACCACCTGTAGAATTATTATTGTTGTTATTTGAATTGTTTGAAACCTCTTTTTCAATAATTTTAGTGCAAGCAAATAAAATAATGGCTGTGAATAAAAAAGATATTGCTTTTTTCATGGTAATACGGCTTAGATTTATGTAAACTTAGTTGCTAGAACGAATAATTGTGCCAAATTATTACTAATGTGCAAAAACAAAATGCTTTTGTTAAAAAACTTCTCCAACATTAACAAAAAAACCACGAGAACCACCTTGTCCAAAACCATAATCAATACACACATTAGTGTTGGAGTGCTTGTTGAACTTTATTCTTAGCCCTACACCACCTCCTGGCTTTAAAAAACCAGAATTGTAGAAAAATTGATTATCAAAATGTTGTACATTTCCAAAAACTGTAGCTCCAAGAAGTCCATTTTTGGTTAAACTAAATCTGTATTCAGTTTCAAAGGCAAACATGTTTCTTCCTCTAAATCTACCTTGTATATTGCCTCGTCCGGTATTGTGAGTATCGTCCCATCCATTGCTAGGCAATAAAAAGTTACTTACATTATTGCCGCCATAGGTTATCATATTATAATTCCAAAATGCCAAAACATTATTTGATTTTTTAGGAAAAGGAATGTACGCTCTAGTATCTGTTGTTAAATAGCCCCAAGTTTCATCACTGCCTAAGGTGGTTAGGTTTTTTCTGAAAACTATATTTGAGTAAAAACCTTTTTTTGCATTTACCTGGTTTAGCCTACTATCAAATAAAAATCTTAATGCTAGTCCAGTTGCAATTTCTCGTTTAACTTTTTTTGTTGAGGCAGGGTTTATCACTTTATTAATACTATCAAATCCACTAATGTTCCAAATGTTATCGTGCATAAAACCTACACCTAAGTATAAATTTGGCTTAACCTCTCTTAAAATACTTTCGTGCATTCTTAGCATTGAAAAAAAAGTTCTGTATTCTTTCGTTTTGCTTGTAGCATCTCCAACTCCAAAAACATAATCGGGATATTGAATAAATCTATTATCTAGAATTATATTATACTTGTTGTTTTTTGTCCAAATATTAGCAATAGTTGGCAAAATAATTTGGTTTTGCAAAGAGTAAGTTATGCCTGCATAAATTGAAGATAGTTTTTGGCTGCTATCTTTTCTATTGGTGCTAAAAGTTACATTACCCGTATAAACAAACGAAAAACCTGTTTGTAAAGAATAGCCAACAGTTGGTAAAAAAGCTGCTTGGAAATTTCGTATTGGCTTTATTTTCTTTTCTTTTACTTTCTTTTTCTTAAATATTTTAGCTAAAACATCATTAACATCTATTTGTGTTGAATCTACTTTTTCGCTTGGATTGCTTTTAGAGTTTCCTAAAGAATGAGATGATTGTGACTTTCCCAAAAAGAAAAGCATTATCATGGCTGTAAAAATAAAAATGGGTTTAAACATTGTACTTATGAAAATGAAATTGGCTTTAATTTTTGTCTAAAACAAATAGCAAATCAACTCAAAAAAGCTAGTTTTGTGCTACAAATATGCAATTAAATCATAAAAAATTAGTAAAACTTTTACAAAAGGCTTACAGTGCAGAAAAAGCAGCATGCTATGCTTATCAGGGTCATGCTGCATCTTTAAGAAACAAAGAACAAAAAAAAGAAATTTATCAAATTGAATTAGACGAGTGGCACCACAGAGCTTGTGTGCTAGAAATTATGAATACTTATAACATTCCAATTTCTAAATGGTACGAGTTTAAGTTTGCAGTTATTGGTAAAACTATAAGTTTGAGCTGCCACCTTATAGGATGGTTTATGCCATTTTATTTTGCTGGAAGTTTAGAAAGTGGAAATGTGTGTGAATATTTTGTAATGATGCAATACTTTAATTCACTTGGTATAACAAAGCATAATGAAATTTTGTACGAAATGGGTATTAAAGAAAAAGAGCATGAGGTTTATTTCTTAAGCAAAATCAAGCATAGTAAGCTTTTGCCCATTTTTGAAGTTTTTTTTAGATGGGGTAAACAAAAAAGCTTTAACAATGTTAATTTAGAAGAAAAATATCCAGTTGAGCAAAGTAATCTTTATTGCAAACGGGATTAATAAAAAAAGATGTAACAATAGCAACAACATGCCATTAACATATATACTTTTGCAACAATCTCACAACGATTCAATTTAATTATGACTTGGAAAGAAATGTTTACTTCGTCGGTTGGTAAAAAATTAGTGATGGGTTTAACCGGCATTTCCCTTGTGCTTTTTTTAACAGTTCATGTTAGTATAAATGCCTGTGTTTTTGCAGGATTGTTTATAGAAGAGCAAACTGGCGAAATGTTTAATAAAGCAGCCCATTTTATGGGTAGTACAGTACTTATTCGTATTGCAGAGGTAGGCTTGTTTGCAGGAATTTTATTGCACATTGTACAAGGGTACATGCTTACGCTACAAAATCAAAAAGCAAGAAGTGTAGGCTATGCCGTTGCTTACAAAGATGGTAGTAAGTGGTATAGTAGAAGTATGGGGCTTTTAGGGAGCATCATATTAATCTTTATGTGTGTGCATTTATACCATTTTTGGGTTCCAGCTAGGTTTACACATGCAGGATTAGAAGCAGAAGTTAGTTATGATGGTGGTATTACCAACATGCACAATATGTTTGATTTAATGCGAGTAACATTTAGCGAACTTTGGGTTGTTATCGTATATAGTGTTGGTTGCCTAGGTTTAGGATATCATCTTGCACATGGTTTTCAAAGTGCATTTAAAACAATAGGTGTACACAATAAAAAGTATCATGCCATGCTTACAAGTGTAGGTTATGGATATTCAGTTTTGGTAGTTTTGTTATTTATTGCCATGCCAGTAGCTTTTTATTTAGGATGGATAGGATAATTGATTAATTACTAAGAAACAAAGTTAAATAAGTACACAAAGGCTTTGTTTCTTATGATTTGTAGTATTCTTTGTGTGAAATAAAATTTTCAAATTAAGTTATGCTTGATTCAAAAATACCAGCAGGTAAATTAGACGAAAAATGGGTTGATTACAAAGGCCATTGCAAACTAGTAAATCCTGCTAATAAACGTAAATTAGAAGTAATAGTAGTAGGTACAGGATTAGCAGGTGCAAGTGCAGCTGCTAGTCTTGGTGAAATGGGCTATAAAGTAAAAGCATTTTGCTTTCAAGATAGTCCACGCCGAGCTCATAGTATTGCTGCACAAGGTGGTATAAACGCAGCAAAAAATTATCAAAACGATGGTGACTCTACCTTTCGTTTATTCTATGACACTATTAAAGGTGGAGATTATAGAGCAAGAGAAGCCAATGTGCATCGTTTGGCGGAAGTAAGTACAAATATTATTGATCAGTGTGTGGCACAAGGTGTTCCTTTTGCACGTGAATATGGTGGATTATTATCAAATAGAAGTTTTGGTGGTACACAAGTACAACGTACGTTTTATGCTGCAGGGCAAACAGGTCAGCAACTGTTAATAGGAGCTTACCAAGCATTAGAACGTCAAGTAGCATTAGGCAATGTAACCATGTATGCAAGGCACGAAATGCTCGAAGTGGTAAAGGTTGACGATAAAGCTAGAGGCATAATTGCACGTAATTTAGTATCTGGGAAACTAGAAAGACATTTTGGGCATGCTGTATTATTATGTACAGGTGGTTATGGAAATGTGTTCTATCTTTCAACAAATGCAATGGGTAGCAATGTTACAGCTGCTTGGAAAGCCCATAAAGCTGGAGCATATTTTGCTAATCCTTGCTTTACACAAATTCACCCAACTTGTATTCCTGTAAGTGGCGACCATCAAAGTAAATTAACTTTAATGAGCGAAAGTTTACGTAACGATGGAAGAATTTGGGTGCCCAAAAAACAAGGAGACGATAGAATAGCTACCGATATACCAGAAGAAGAAAGAGATTATTATTTAGAAAGAAGATATCCGGCTTTTGGTAATTTAGTACCAAGAGATGTAGCTAGTAGAGCTGCAAAAGAAAGATGTGATGCTGGTTATGGTGTTGGTACAAGTAAACAGGCTGTTTATTTAGATTATGCAGATGCAATACAACGTTATGGCAAAGCAGAAGTTAACAAAAGAAATTTAGGTAATTTAAGTGCAGAAGAAATTACCAAATTAGGTAAAGAAGTAGTTAAAGAAAAATATGGTAATTTATTCGATATGTACGAAAAAATTACTGGCGAAAATC
>JBMLOQ010000015.1:0-3910 GCA_049242885.1 Chitinophagaceae bacterium | reverse complement strand
TTGCAGATGTTGAAGCATTATTAGATGCTGCTGCTTATGAAGCATTAGTTAAATAATTTTAAAAAATTAAATTCAACATTACGAATCATAAAAAAAGCCTCGTTAGAATTTCTAACGAGGCTTTTTTATGCAATATTGAAAATCAAAATTTGAAAAGAATGACCATTGAATCTATGTCTATTGACTAGATTAAACTAAATCAATATCAAAACTACTAAGTTGTACAAACTGTTGTAAACGTTCATTAATATCTTCTTGTGTAATTTCTTGTAGGCGTTGTGTACCAAATTTTTCTACACAAAAACTTGCCATGGCACTTCCTACAATTATGGCTGTTTTCATGTTTGCAAAACTAATATCTTTTGTTTTTGCCAAATGCCCAATAAAGCCACCAGCAAAAGTATCACCAGCACCAGTTGGGTCGAAAACTTCTTCTAAAGGCAAGGCTGGGGCAAAAAACACGTGATCTCCATGAAACAATAATGCACCATGTTCTCCTTTTTTTATTACTAAATATTTTGGACCCATTTCCATGATTTTTTTAGCAGCACGAACAATACTGTAATCACCACTTAATTGTCTTGCTTCACTATCATTAATCATTAATACATCCACCATGCTAATTGTTTTTTGCAACTCCTCCATCATTATATCCATCCAAAAATTCATAGTATCTAAAACTATAAGTTTTGGGCGTTCTTTTAGTTGCTCAATAACACTTCTTTGTACTTTAGGATCTAAATTTCCCAACATTAAAAATTCACTACCTTGATAACTTTCTGGAACTACGGGCTCAAAGTTTGCCAATACATTAAGTTCAGTAACTAATGTATCTCTACTGTTCATATCCATGTGGTATTTACCACTCCAAAAGAATGATTTTTCGTCTTTCTTAATTTGCAATCCATCAAAGTTTACACCTCTTGCAGCTAAAGCATCTAATTCACTTTGAGGGAAATCTCCACCAACCACACTAATTTGCTTTATTTTAGTGAAATTACTAGCACACCATGCAATATACGTTGCAGCACCGCCAATAATTTTATCACTTTTTCCAAAAGGGGTTTCAATTGCATCAAAAGCCATTGAACCAACTACAATTAAACTCATATATTATATTTCTGATTTAAAGATTTGAAAATTTGAAAATTTTTAAGTTCTGATTTTATTTATTTAAAAACTTGATAACCAATGACTTATTGACTATTGACTTATTGACTATTGACTATTGACTTTTTGACTCAATGACTTTTTAACTCAATAACTTTTGCATTTACTTAAAAATTCTCCATACATCTAATCCTAAAGCATAAGCCATTAATCCTAGTAACAATACCATACCTACAGTTTGGGCAACCTCCATGAATTTATCACTTGGTTTTTTACCAGTAATCATTTCTATTATTGTAAATAGTGCATGACCACCATCTAAAGCTGGAATTGGGAGTATATTCATGAACGCCAAAATGATGGAAAAAATACCAGTAAGGCTCCAAAATCTTTGCCAATCCCATACTCCTGGAAATGTATTTCCAATGCTTATTACACTACCTAAACTTTCGCTTGCTTTTGCTTTTCCTGTAAACAACTGTTTCAATCCTGTGATGTATCTATCTAAAGTTTGAAAGCATTTTCTAAATCCTGCTGGTACAGCTTCAATAAAATTATAATGCTTTATTGTAGTACCCAAAATTTTATCTGGAGATCGAAACCCTAAATTTGTTTTTCCATTATCATTTATAGCTATGTTAAGGTTTATCGTATCCTTATTGTTACGTAAAACTTGTATTGGAACTGTTGTGTTTTTTAAATCACCTTTTACATTGAGATAGTCTGTAAAATAATTTATTGATTTGTTGTTGAAAGCTATAATCTTATCATTTTTTAACAATACGCCGTTGGTAATTTTGGCTTCTTTTGCAACTGAATCTACAATAAATGGATACTGAAGGCTTACAAAACTATCTAACTTATTTTTATTTAATTGCCTAATTAAATCCTCTGGAATTGGCAACTCCATTTTACTTCCATCTCTAACTACTGTAATGTTTTTTGCTTCGCCAAGTACAATTTCTGCTTCAACTGCATCAATATTTTCCAAAGTTTTGCCACCCACTGCAATAATATTATCACCATCTTTTATACCAATTTGCTTTCCCAATTTATCTGCATGTACTCCATAGATTGCTTTTTGAGGTGGTATAAATTCTTCTCCCCAAACCCATGCAATACCAATAAATATAACTATAGCTAAAATTACATTAACTACAACTCCACCAACCATAATAATTAAACGCTGCCAAGCTTTTTTGCTTCTAAATTCGTGTGGTTGTGGTGGCAATTTCATTTGCTCTTTATCCATACTTTCATCCATCATACCACTAATTTTCACATAGCCACCAAATGGAATCCAACCAATACCATACTCAGTTTCTCCTTTTTGTTTTTTGAATAAACTAAACCAAGGATTAAAAAATAAATAAAATTTTTCTACTCTACATTTAAACCATTTTGCAGGAAAAAAATGTCCCATTTCGTGCAGGGTAACTAATATTGAAAATGATAAAATAAACTGTAAGGCTTTTACTCCAACGCTACTCCAATCTATTGCTAAAATTGTCATGATTTTACTAAAAATTATTTTTTGTGAATGATGTTGTTTTACATTTTTATTAACTCTGCTGCATAAATACGTGCTTCTTCATCGGCATTTAAAAGTTCTGCTAAAGTTGGTTTTTGAATAAATGATATTTTTTGCATAGTGCGTTCCACTACTTCTGTCATATCTATAAACCCAATTCTATTTCTTAGAAAAGCAAACACTGCAATTTCGTTAGCAGCATTTAACACGCATGGCAAACTGCCTCCTTTTTGTAATGCTTCTATGGATAACGCCAAGTTTTTAAATGTTTTTAAATCGGGCTGTTCAAAAGTTAAAGTGCTTGGTTTTGTAAAGTCAAAACGAGGAAAATTATTTGCAATTCTATTTGGAAATGCCATAGCATACTGAATAGGAAGTTTCATATCGGGCAAACCCATTTGGGCTTTTATACTTCCATCTTCAAATTGAACCATACTATGAATAATGCTTTGAGGATGCACCACTACTTCAATTTGTTTGGGCTCTAAATTAAACAACCATTTAGCTTCAATCATTTCCAAGCCTTTATTCATAAGGGTTGCCGAATCGATAGTAATTTTTGCTCCCATGCTCCAATTTGGATGTTGCAAAGCATGATCACGTTTTACGTTTACTAAGAAATTGGGCTTTTTGCCTAAAAATGGGCCTCCGCTTGCTGTTAAAATTATTCTTTCAATTTTGTTTCTGGTTTCGCCAACTAAACATTGAAAAATAGCAGAATGCTCACTATCAACAGGGATTATTGGAACCCTATTTTCAACAGCTTTTTGCATAATGATTTCTCCAGCCACTACCAAAGTTTCTTTGTTGGCTAAGCCAATTGCTTTTCCATTTTCAATAGCTGTTAAAGTAGGTTTTAAACCTGCATAACCTACAATTGCTGCAAGCATAAAATCGTAACAATTCATTGCTGCTACTTCTACCAAAGCTTGCTGCCCACAAAATACTTTTACATCAGTATTGGATAAAGCCTCTTTTACTTTATGATATTTTGATTCTTCGCCAATAACAACGCAATTTGGTTTAAATTCCAATGCTTGTTTTACCAATAACTCGTCATTGGTTTGAGCTGTTAAAATTTCGGCAGAAAATAAATGAGGATTTGCTTTAATTACGTCTAATGCTTGTGTACCAATACTACCAGTAGAACCAAAAATGGCAATACGTTTTAGAGGTACTTGTTGATGCATAGATTTTTTTTACAATGTTTGCAAATATAGGAGTCCTTTTTAAAAAGTCCTTAGTCTTTAGTAGTAAGTAGTTAGTTTT
>JBMLOQ010000014.1:25659-59235 GCA_049242885.1 Chitinophagaceae bacterium | reverse complement strand
GCAGTTAAAGCACCTACCTTGGTTTCGTTACTAATCTTCATAAGGCAAAACTAAGGGTTTGTAATACATATTTTATGAGCAATTACAGCAATATAAAATTTTATTATTTTGTTGTGAAAATACTTCCAATGTTGTTTTGCTATAGGGCTCATGGTGCTGGTTTGCTGATTTTGAGTATGTTTTGTAACTTTTAAATCCATTTGAATAGTAATAAAAAAGCCTCGCAAATGTTGCAAGGCTCATAATTATGGGAATCAATTTATCTTCCATGCTCATCAAACTCTTTTTGGTAAGCTCTAATAATAGCTTTTACTAATCTATGCCTTACTACATCTTCTTCATCTAATTCAATGTGTGCAATGCCATCAATATTTTTTAAAATCCGTTGTGCTTTGTGTAAGCCAGATTGTTGATTTTTAGGCAAATCTATTTGTGTTGGGTCACCAGTGATTATAGCTTTTGCATTGGCACCTATACGAGTTAAAAACATTTTAAGTTGAAGGTCGTTTGTATTTTGAGCTTCATCCAAAATAATAAAGGCATTATCCAATGTTCTACCCCTCATGTAGGCTAATGGTGCAATTTCTATGGTACGCGTGGTCATGTAATAACCTAATTTATCAGCAGGTATCATATCATCTAAAGCATCATATAAAGGGCGTAAATACGGGTCAATTTTTTCTTTTAAATCGCCTGGCAAAAAACCTAAGCTTTCGCCAGCTTCAACAGCTGGGCGAGTAAGGATGATTTTTTTTACTGCTTTGTTTTTTAAGGCACGCACAGCAAGAGCCACTGCTGTATAAGTTTTTCCAGTTCCTGCTGGGCCAATGGCAAAAACAATATCATTTTTATCGGCTGCTTGTACCATCTTTTTTTGGTTACTTGTTCTTGCCCTTACCGTTTTTCCATTAGGGCCAAAAACTAAAATATCATTAGGATTTTTATCTACAAAATTATCTACAACTTCTGGGTCATCTCCTCCCAAAATTTGTTCAAAATATCCATCGCTTAAATGACCATTTCTTTCGAGATATTGAATTACTAAACTTATTTTTTCTTTAGCCGATTCTATCTGCTCTGGTGCTCCACTCATTTTTATTTGAGTGCCTCGAGATAAAATTTTAAGTAAAGGAAATTTTCTTTTTAGTAAATCAAGTTTGGCATTGTTAACCCCAAAAAACTCAATTGGGTTAACATTTTCTAGGTTAATGATAGATTCTGTCAATGTTTAAAATATTAAATGAAAGAATAATTTATAATCCAAATGTATTGGTATAAATTAGAAAATATTACAAAAGGTTTTTAACAAAATGTTAATAAAGAGTTCAAGGTTTAAGTTAATGGTTGCACTTATTGTGCTTTAAATTCAAACGCAAATTTACTCCTTTATCTTTAATTGAAATATGCCTAAATTTTATAAGTATCGTTCTAGTAAAACGTTTTTATGATGCAAAAAATGTCCCAAATTCATAAAGCCCAAGGCATTTACTGTAATGGGATTATTATTTGCAACACCCACATTGCTTAAAGTTTCGTTGCTTAGTGATGTAAAAAACAAATCGCTTGATTGCCTACTTGCAATTAATTCTTGCTTTAATTTTTCTAGTTGTAAATTATTTAAAGCAGCTTGGGTAGCAAATTCATTTTCATCAAACCCCGATAAAATGGCATTGCTTTTACGTGCCACAATTAAGGCTCTATAAGTAAATACTCTTTCAGTATCTACCACATGTTGTAAAACATCTGTAATTGACCATTTATTAGGAGCATAAGCATAGTTTGCTTTTTCGTTTGGTAGTTGATTGTAAAAATCAATTATTTCTTTTTCGTGTATTTGTATAGCTTCATGCAAATTATTGCCTTTTACTAAAGCAATATATTTAGAAAAATAAGTTGGAAATTCATTTTGATGTGGTCGTTGCATTGTAATTAATTGAATTGATAAAAAAATAGCACACAAATTTAAAACTTGTGTGCTATTTCTAATTAATTGCTTTAAAATGTTATAAAGAAGCTTTTAAGTCGCTTGCCATTTTAACGTATCCATCGTTTTGTGCTTCTGTAGCCAAAGTAATTGTTTTATCACACATAGCTTTTGCACCAACTTTATCACCCAATTTTGCATGTATTCTAGCTTTTAATAAATACATCCAATAAGCTTTTTCGTTTGCTTTATTTGCCAAAGCAGCATCTACCCAAGTTTGAGCTTGTTTAAGGTCTTTACCTGCTTCATAGTAATATGATGCTGCTGCAAAGTATGGTTTAGTGTCTTTATTAAATACATTGTCAATTTGTGCCATTACTTTAGCATCAGTATTGGTAGTAATTGGTAAGGCTACGCTAGTATTATCCCACATCATTTCTAAATGAATTGAAGTATTGGTGATATTGCCAAATTGAATTGTAAAAGTTTCTACTTTGTCGGCCAATTTTTTTACTGGTACAGTTACTCTTACAACATCGTTTTCTTGCTTGTATAAAGTACGGCTATTTACATTTACATCTTTTGTAATAATTAAAATAAACGACTCAGCACCTGGAATTGCCAAAAAACCATATTTACCAGCTTTTACTAATTTATCACCAATAGTTACATCATCACTAAAAGTAAGTGTAGTTGCACCATTTGCACCAGTACGCCAAACTTTATCGTAAGGCTCTAACTCTCCAAAAGCCACTCTACCTTTAAGGCTTGGGCGACTATAACTAAGCTCTATGTTGCCTACACCAAAAGCCTGTTTTACTGTTTGTAAAGGCGAAGGTTGAGGGGTTGTTAATTGCTGTGCAACAGCAATTTGCATGCTACATGCTAAAAAAGCAATTGAAAGTAATTTTTTCATTTTTATAATAAAATTTATAGGCAAATGTATAGTTTGATAATACAACATTTTTATTTTTTGGATGAATGAATTATCGTAAGGGGGAAATTTGAAGTTGGATTAAATTTTTATTCTTAAATTTTATCTTATTATAAAATTTTGACTAAATACCATATACCCTACATTTGCAACCTTAAAAATTAATTATGGCAACAACATCTGACATTAGCAGAGGTATGGTTTTAAAGCTTGATAATAGCTTATATAGTGTAGTAGAGTTTGGAGAAAATAAAACCGCTAGGGCAGCAGCTAAAGTATGGGCTAAACTTAAAGGGGTAGATAATAAAAGAACCATTGAAAAAACTTGGAACAGTGGCGAAACTGTATATCCTGTAAGGGTTGAAAAGAAAACTTTTCAGTATTTATATCAAGACGATAGTGGTTACAATTTAATGAATACTGAAACTTATGAGCAAATTGCAATAAATGGTGAAATGATAGATGGCGTTGAGTATTTAAAGGATGGTGCTGAAGTTTTTGTATTGATAAATACTGAAACCGAACAACCCATTGGTGCTGAATTGCCTGAGAAAATTGTAGTATTAATTACTTATTGTGAGCCAGGTGTAAAAGGGGATACTGCCACTAGGGCATTAAAACCTGCAACTATAGAAAGTGGTGCAACTGTACAAGTGCCTTTATTTGTTGGCGAAGGAGAAACTATAAGAATAAATACTAAAACAGGAGAATACGTAGAGCGTGTAAAAGAAGCTTAATTTTTTTGATTTATATATAAAAAGGAGTCTCAAAAAGACTCCTTTTTTAGTGTCGCTAATTTTCGTTTTCAAAATACAGTTTATAGAATTTTCTTCCATCGGGGTCAATGCCTTGTTCTATAAACTCTCTATTGCCATGTATATATACATGAAAGTTTTTATCGAGTTTTAAAACACTTTTAAAAATTCGTTGTTGCTTTTTTACGGCTTGGGTAGAAATTTCAAAATCATCGTTTAATACAGTGTCATGTTCTTTTTCGTAAGTAGTATTGTACTTATTAAAGGCAGTTATTAGCTCTTTGTGGTGCAGTACTTCTTGGGTAAACTCTTGTTTATCAAATACTTCGTGGGTTTTAAAATATTCTACCGAGCGGTTTAGTAAATCAATTTGATCGGCCTTGGTTACTTCAAACTCAGTAGGGTAATGTTTGGTTACAAAATCTTTTGTAAGGTTTAAAAATTGGTGTGTACAGTTTACATTATCTTCTTTAAAATCAATTTTTGCAAATTCATTTTTCCAATAGTCAGCATCACCACCAGTATTATCAATGGTAAAAACTGTGTAAGGTTCTGGAGTAAATAAAATAAGTAGGGCTTTGTCTAGTTTTTTTGAACCAATCCCTTTTTTAAAGTTTATATCAAGCTTATTGTTTGCTTTAGTTTCTAAAAAAGTTTCTTTGTTTTCTACTTTGTAAATGGCCATGCCATCGCAATGGTTGTTATTAAATAATACATCTTGTAATTGCAGCACAAACACATCCCCACTTTTTATATTGGGATGTTTAGATATTTCTTGTAAATGCTTGGTAATGTTTTTTGAGTTTTCAACAAAATCGACTTGGTTGTCGTTCAAGTTTTTGGCAAGGTTAAAGAGTACATTATACTCTAAGCTTACAGGATGTTTAAATTCTAGTGTTACTGTATTGTTTGTAAAAGGTTTTAAGAAAATTTTCTTTAATGCCGATTGTTCCTCTTCTGAGTCACATTCAAAGCAAACATCGTTAAGTATAAGTTTTTCATTTTCCATATTTAAGTTATGGGCAATGGCTTTTGTTATAATGGTGGTTTCAATAAGTATCATTTTTTTATAATATTTGCTTTTTTAGCTTAATCTTTTATTAATCATTTCGTCTAGTTTTTCAAATAAATGATGGGGTTTAAATACACGCCAATTGGGTAGTTCAATCAGCTCAACATAACGCTGTAATTTCTTTTTTAAAAAGTCGTGCTGTGTTGCATTATTCATGTTAATGGCAATAATCCATCCATTTTCGTCCATTACATTTTCGTACCATTCCTCATAATATTCTTTATCGCTGCTATGAAAGTTGAGTATATTTTCTGCTATTAAAATATATTTTGTAATACCTTCTTTAAGTAAGTCGTCAACAATGTTTCGTTTCAATGTCATTACATCATTATTAATGGCATCGTTCCACTCACCAATAAATTCAATTACACAAAATTGCAATTCATAATCAACATAAATAATTTTTAGATACAAAGTATTGCTGCCAAAAAAATCCCATTGAGGGTGTATGTAATAGTTGTAAATAGTATCGCTATATTCAAACTCACTGTGTTGTTTTTTGTAAAAAACGCTGCGTTTATCTTCTTCAGAAATATATAAATGCCTCCAGCTAAAAAATGGTTCTATATCGTGCATGTTATAAAGGTTGTTTTAAGGTAACGCCCAATCCTGTTTTGCCATTAATGCTTACAACGCCACTATTAAATTCTAAGCCAGAAGCAATATCTTGTGCAAGCAATAATGGGCCATCCATGTCTAAAAAATCTAGTTGTGGTATAAAATGTGCGTTGGCAGCAGCACCTACAGTGCACTCGTTCATGCTACCCATCATTACCTTTAAGTCCAATTTTTTTGCCTGTTCTATCATTCGAATAGCTGGTGTAATGCCACTACATTTTGTAAGTTTTATGTTTATTCCATGAAAATGGTGAACACATTTTGCTACATCGTTTTCAAATACACAACTTTCATCTGCAATTAAAGGAATGGGCGACCAATTGAATAGTTCTTTCATTTCATCCCAATTATCTTTTGCCAAAGGTTGCTCTACTAATTCTACATTATAATGCACCAATGCAGCAATTTTGATTTTAGCTTCTTCAAATGTCCAGCCTGCATTTGCATCCACTCTAAAAATAGCACTGGTATGTTTTCTAAGTTCATCTATCATTTCCAAATCGTTTTCCATGCCCATTTTTATTTTGTAAATAGGATGAGGAAAAGCCTTCATTTTTTCAACCATTTTTTCAATAGTATCAATTCCAATTGTATAATCTGTAATAGGAAAATTCCTCCACTCTGTATTCCATAATTTGTACAGTGGTTGGCCTTTCATTTTACCATATAAATCCCATCCAGCCATATCCAAAGCACAAACCAAAAATGGATTTTTAGGAAATAAATGATGCAAAAAATGCCACCATCGTTGAGGTTCTGTGAATGCAAATTTTTCAAGCATTTTATGCTTAGCTTCAATGTCGGCAATCATTTCCTCAACTGTTATATTGTAATATGCAATTGCTGGAGCTTCTCCAATTCCAATGTATGGCCCAATTTGTAATTGTACAATTAAAGAGGGTTGGTGGGTTTTAGTTCTTCCACCCGAAATAGTGAATGGGTATTGAAATGGTAAGGCAATTTGCTGGTAACTTACTTGCATAATGCAAATTTAATTAGGTTTGATGTAAAGCAACAAAGAATGACACTTACTAAAAGATTATTTTCCTTTTGGGCTGATGACTTTTTAGAATACAAAATGGAGGTTTGTCTATCCTGCTCAGTATTCTATTTTGCACAAAGTGTTTTAATAAAAGAAAAGTCTCATTTTTCGATATAAGATATAAACTAATTTCGACAGTTATATTAATTTATATCTTTGCCACATGAGCAAAAAAGGTAAAGTTTTAGTAGCCATGAGTGGTGGAATTGATAGCACAGTTACTGCCCTTATGTTGCATCATCAAGGTTATGAGGTTGTAGGAATTACTATGAAAACTTGGGATTATGCAACTAGTGGGGGAGGTACAAGTAAAAAAGAAACAGGTTGTTGCAACATTGATAGTTTTAACGATGCTAGGCAAGCTGCTGTGCATCATGGATTTCCACATTTTATTTTAGATATTAGAGAGGAGTTTGGAGATGCCGTTATAGAAAATTTTGTAGATGAATATTTAGCTGGTCGCACTCCAAATCCTTGTGTTATGTGTAACACACATATTAAATGGCGTGCATTACTAAAACGTGCCAATGCAATGGATTGTGAGTTTATTGCAACTGGCCATTATGCCACTGTAAGGCAACACACTAATAATAGATTTGTAATAAGTAAGGGACTGGACGAAACCAAAGACCAAAGCTATGTTCTTTGGGGCTTGGATCAAGAATTGCTTAGCCGTACCATAATGCCTTTGGGTATTTATCATAAAACTCAAATAAGGCAAATGGCACACGATATGGGTTATCCAGAACTGGCAAAAAAAAGTGAGAGTTACGAAATTTGTTTTGTGCCTGATAATGACTATCGTGGTTTTTTAAAACGAAGGGTTGATGGTTTAGAAGATCAAGTTGATGGAGGATGGTTTATTGATAAAAATGGAAAAAAATTGGGTAAGCATAAAGGCTATCCTTTTTATACCATTGGACAACGAAAAGGACTAGAAATTGCTTTAGGAAAACCAGCTTACGTAACTGCAATTAATCCTGTAAATAATACTGTGGTTTTAGGAGAAGAAACAGACCTTGAGCAAAGTAGTATGATTGTACAAAAACTAAACTTCATAAAGTATGAAGGTATTACAGATGGGCAAGAATCACTTACTAAAATTAGGTATAAAGATAAAGGCAGCCTAGCCAATCTTTATAATCATGAGGAGGGCATAAAAGTAAATTTTTATGAAGATGTAAAAAGCATAGCACCAGGGCAAAGTGCTGTTTTTTATGAAGGAGATGATGTAATAGGAGGGGGCGTTATTAAACGAGGCGACCATGTAGGTTTTTGATAATTTTATTTTGAATTTGAAAGCCGAGCCCTTATTCTACTTAAGGATTGTGGCGTAACACCAATATAAGAAGCAATATAGTTTAGAGGAACTTCTTTGATAATATTAGGAAAATTTTCTAAAAATAGATGGTATCTTTTTTGAGGACTTTGAGTTGCTAAAGCCACAGAGCGTTGACGATGTCTATTGGAAAGCATTAATAAGTACCTAGTTTCAAGTTCTTTCATCACAGGATAGTTAATTAACATCTTAGAAAAATTTTCATAATTAATGCATAGCACTTCAACTTCTGTGATGGTTTCAATATAATTTATTGGCGAAACTGTTTTATTTATAAAATGAACATAAGTGCTTAAAAACTCAATCCCATTATTAATGTCAGTAATTGTTTGGTCGCCATTTTCATTAATAAAATATCTTCTCACAAAGCCACTCATAAATAAGAAATGATTTTTTGGAACTCTATTGGCTTGTTCTAAAATAACTCCTTTCCCAAAAACTTTGTATTCAAAGCAATTAAATAAATTGTGTGATTCCTCTTTAGTAGTTGTAATAAAATCTTGTAAGAAATTGTGAAAATTTTCTTGTGCAGCAGATAAATTCATTATGAAACATTTGTAACTACGATGATTTTATAATAATTATACAACTGCCATTTTTTCTTTGTTATTTTTCATCCTAGCTCTTATTCTGCTAAGTGATTGTGGCGTAATGCCTAAATAACTTGCAATAATGTTTTGTGGTACTCTTTGAATTAAATCTGGTCTTGCATCTTGCAATAATTTATACCTTTTTTCTGGGGAATGAATTTTAAAGCTATTAATTGAAAATTGTGATTGCAGCAACTGTTCTTCTGAAGCTAATCGGCAAACTGTCTCAAATCTTGGAAATTGCTCGTTTATTTTGTTTCCCATTTCAGAATCACCTACAGCGATAATCGAATTTTCTAAACAATCTATATTATATTCGGATGGTAAGTTGTTGAAAGTACAAGCTGGGCATATTGCCTCCATTTCGGTATAAATTTCTGTAGTTTTTTCTTCTCCATCAATATTAAAAAAAACTCTAATGCAACCTTTTAAAACCAAAAAGCCTTTATCTGTGATTTGCCCTTCTTTAAGTAATAAAGTATTTTTAGGATATACTTTTATGATATTCAAATTTTTAATGGCATTTTCTTCCTCTGGAGTTAAAGTAATATATTTAGAAAAGAACTCAACTAAAACGTTATTCATATGATTTTATTAAATAAACAAGGTGCAAAGATATTTTCTTTGCACCTTGTTTAAAATTATAACTTGTTAAAAGGTAAATAAATCTTTTAAGGTATAGTTACAGTTCTTTTTTGATAAGTGTTTGCACCAAATATGCCAATAGCATTACCTTTAATATTGCTAATTGGATTGTCAGGAACTGCTTGAGGGCTTCCTGTAGAAGATTGTGTAAAACTAAACCAGTATTTGTAATTGTTGTAGTCTATACAATTCATCACCACATCAATAACATCCCCTTTTTTAAATTCATCTTCTTCTCTCGAATATATTAATGGAAAAGTTACTTTTTTGCCGTCAATAAATGAATCGTCGTAAGCAAAAGCATCTTTAATTAATCTCCCATTTTTAAACATTAACAAATTGTAGTTGTTTCCAAACCCTTTTGGATCGTTATAAAATGGGGTTACAACTTTAACCGTTTTGCCAAAATTTGGAAATTCTTCAACCACCAAAGAATCAAAATTCACCATTATTGGCATTTTAGAACTAGACGTAAGGGTAACGCCATTTGTGACTATTTTAAGATGGTATGTTTTGCCTGTAATACCTACTAAACTTGCATTTTGGTAAACGCCATTTGATACTTCTGGTAGTGAATAAACAACTCCATTATCTTCTTGTATAGTAACATTTGCACCAAGTAATGGCAAAATACTATTATCTGAATTTACTTTAGTTGTGTAGGATAATTTAACCATGCTTCCCACAGTTGAACTATTTGTTACCTGACCATCAACCACTATTATGGGTGCAGTTGTATTTAAATCTAAATCTATTTTTTTTTCACAACTAGTTAGTAAAAAAACTGTTACTGCTATATATATAATTGAATTTATTTTTTTCATTTTTTATGTTTTATTGATTAAAATTTAAAGTTGTAGGTTATAGATGGAACCCAACGGAATAGGCTTGTTTGCACTATTTCTGTAAGATTAGGATTGTCTTTATTATCTCTGAAATTAATGGTAAAAGCATTTTCTCTTCCATACACATTGTATAAACTAAATACCAATTCTTTAGTCCATTTTTTTGTTTTCTTTAGTTGCATAGTTGCACCAAAATCTAAACGATGGTAGTTAGGCATTCTATCGGCATTTCTGCTATTGTAGTAATAAGCTGTTTGACCATTAACTTGATATTTGCCAGTAGGAAATGTAACAGCACTGCCAGTATAGAAAACAAAGTTTCCACTTAATGTCCATTTTTTGCTTAACTGATATATACCAACTATTGATATTTCATGTGTTCTATCTTGTGTTGCATTGTACCATTTATTGTTATTTATACCATTAATTTTTCTTTCAGTTTTACTTAAAGTATAGCTAATCCAACCTGTAAGTTTTCCTATCTTTTTCTTTAGCATAAACTCTATTCCATAAGCTCTTCCTTTGCCAAATAGTAATTGTGCTTCTACTGTTTCGTTTAAAAATAAATCAGCTCCATTTCTATAATCTAAAACATTTTCCATTTCTTTATAGTAAGCTTCAACTGTAAATTCATAAGTATTTAGAAGTAAGTTTGAATAATAACCTATGCTAAATTGATTGCTAATTTGTGGTTTAATTATATTGCTTGTACTTGCCCATTTGTCTAAAGGATTCGATCCATTGGAGTTGGTTATTTGATGCATGTATTGGGCATTGCGAGTGTATGCAGCTTTAATAGATGTATTGGCATTTAACATATAACCTATAGAAACCCTTGGTTCAAGGTTGTAGTAAGTTTTTACAACAGCTCCTTTTGCATATTTTATAGTATCTGTGATACTCCCTTTTTCATCTATGTTAAAAAAACTTCCTCCACCCATTACATTAAAAGCACTAAGCCTAGCACCAAGTGTGATATTTATTTTTTTATTGGGCTTAAACACATTGCTTGCATAAATAGCATTTTCAAACGAATATCTTTTGTCTTGAATTTTATCGTTAATACTAGAAGTGGCATTGCTTGTAATTTCTCCTGGGCGAATAATATGGTAAATGCTAGACCATCCAAAACGAAGGTTGTTATTGTTGTTAATACTGTATTGGTAATCTTGTTTTAAATTCCAATCTCTAATTTGAGAAAATATTTTTATATCATTTGTTCCATTTTTAACTTTAAACTCATAGTTGTAATTGCTAAATATTACGGAAGTATTTAAAAACAAACGGCTATTAAAAATATGATTCCAACGCAAAGTTCCTGTTCCATTTCCCCAATTGGTTGTAAATTGATTATTAAATCCTAAAACATCTTTACCAAAATATCCACTTAAATAAAGCTTATCTTTTTTGCCTAGTTCATAGTTTAATTTAGCATTTAAATCGTAAAAGTATAATTGATTGTTCTTGTATTTTTCATCTAGGGTTAAAAACACATCAGCATAAGTTCTTCTTCCTGTAATTAAAAAAGAAGATTTATTTTTTTGAATTGGTCCTTCAATATTTAACTTGGCACTTATAAGCCCCAAACTGCCACTAACACTGGCTTTTTGATTGTTTCCTTCATTCATTCTTACATCCAATACACTGCTTAATCTTCCTCCATATTGTGCTGGCATGCCACCTTTATACACAGCAATATCTTTTATTGCATCACTATTAAATGTAGAAAAAAAACCAAACAAATGTGCTGCATTATAAATGTTTGCTTCGTCTAAAATTATTTGATTTTGATCTGTACTTCCGCCTCTTACAAAAATTCCACTGTTGCCATCGCCAGCAGTTTTAAAGCCTGGTAACAATTGAATAGTTTTGAGCAAATCTTTTTCGCCAAAAATTACAGGTATATTTTTTGCTTCTTGTACCGACAATTTTTCAATGCCCATTTGTGAACCTGTAACTGAACGACCAGCAGACTTACTGCTAATAACAGTAACACTAGTTAACTCATTATTGGCCTCTAATAGACTAACATTTTTTTCGATGTTAGTAGCCAAATTAATCGTTACTGTATCTGGTATTTTGCCTAATGCACCATATACAATTTGGTAGGTATTTGGCACTAATGAAATGCTGTAAAAGCCATACTCATTTGAGGTTGTACCAAAATTGCTATTTAACACTTTAACACTTGCACCAATAATGTACTCTCCATTATTTTTACTTTTAATACTACCACTGATTGTGTAGTTTTTTTGTCCAATAGCTTTTTGAACTAAGCTACATAATGAAAGCAATATCAGGGCTTTCATTGTTTTTTTGATTATCATATATTTATTAATTGTTTAAATAATTTTTTGTCGTTTGACTTTGTTTTAAAGTTTGTTTAATTTTACCCTGGATGTTTACAGAAGATTTGAATACACTTGAATGGAAGTATTAAATCCCTCAAATGTTTGAGTTTGCAAAAGTGATTTGTATTAAAAGAAAAACACTTAACTTAAGTTAATTAAAGAAGTATATTTTATTGTGGTACTTTTTACGAGTAAATTATCCTAGCTTATTTAATAGGTTGTATGCTTTTTTCTTTGTAATTAATTTTTTGAGCTTTTTAGTTATATGGCTTGAGATATTGCTGTTTTCATTACCTAGTATATAACTACTTCTATAATTGGGTGTTGATTTTTTTTATTTGATTGTAATACGCAGTATGTATTACCAAATTGCTGTTTACTTTACTTTTAAGAATTTGTAAATGGCTAAGTTTTCCGATTCCCCAAAAACTTGTTAATTGCTATTTTAAACAAATATTTTATTAAAATTAAGTATTGGATTAATTGGTAAAGGTTTTGAAAATCTAAAACTAGATTTAGAGCCAAGTAGTATTGCTGTAACAATATTTTGCTTTAAACAAAATGAAAAAAAAATGATAGACACAGTTTTCACATAAAACTTAGCAAGCAGTTTTAGCCTTGTGTTTATAGACTGTTTTGAGAAATTATAACAAAAGAAGAATCGAGTTTTTATTTGATTGTATAGAAAATGCATTGTTTTTGAAAAAAACTCGATTTTCAAAAACAATGCAAAATATTGTTGATTTAAATAATAATCGCTTAATTCTTTATTTTATTTTAAAACCTTGTTGAAGAAAAAGAGTTTAAATAATTTAATTAAGAAAAGGATAGATCACCAAAATTCTTAGCTATAAATCCTTTCAACAGCATCTTTAAACTTCTCCATTACTACTTTTCTTTTAATGCTAAGTTTAGGTGTCATTTCTCCTGTTTCAACACTCCATTCTCTTGGTAATAATTCAAATTTCTTTACCTGTTCTACATGGTTAAATAGTGGGTTAAAACTTTCGATTATATCTTTATATAGTTGTAAAACTTGTGGGTGATGAATTACATCTGCTGGAGTAGTAAAGTTTAATCCTTTTTCTTTCATCCAATCTTTTAATGTAGCAAAGTTTGGTACAATTAAAGCTCCTACAAATTTTCTTTCAGATCCTAAAACAAGCATTTGCTCAATAAATGCACTTTCACGGCATTTGTTTTCAATAGGTTGCGGGGCAACATATTTTCCTCCACTAGTTTTAAAAAGTTCTTTTTTACGGTCGGTTATTTTTAAATATTTTCCTTCATCCCAAACACCAATGTCACCTGTAAGTAGCCAACCATCTACAATCGTTTCAGCGGTTAAATCGGGTCTTTTATAATAACCTTGCATTACAGTAGAACCTTTTACTAATATTTCTCCATCTTCTGCCAATTTTACTTGAATACCTTCAATTGGTAACCCAACAGTTCCAAATTTTTGTCCACTTTTTGCTCTTCTATTTACACTAATTACTGGACTATTTTCTGTGGGGCCATAACCTTCAAATACTGGCACTTGTGCTGCATTGAAAATTCTCATTAAATGCAAAGGACAAGCAGCACCACCTGTGATGATGTATTGTACATTTCCACCTAATGCTTCTCGCCATTTACTAAAAATTAGTTTGTTAGCTAGTGCTAATTGTATATTGTACCACCAACCATTACTTTTATGATTATCATATTTTTCTGCCAATCCAACTGCCCAAAAAAAGAGTTTGCGTTTTAAGCCTTTTAACTCACTTCCTTTGGCCATAATTTTTTCATATACTTTTTCTAAAAGCCTTGGTACACAGCTAAAACCATGAGGTTTTACTTCTCTTATATTATCTCCAATTGTTTCTAAACTTTCGGCATAGTACACACTTATTCCACTAAACAAATAAATGTAGGTGATAATTTTTTCAAAAATATGATTGAGAGGTAAAAAGCTTAAAGCCCTTTGGGTTGGAGCATCTACAAATGGAAAACTAGCTTTACTATATTGCACGCAGGTGCATAAATTTTCGTGACTAAGCATTACACCTTTTGGGGTACCAGTAGTGCCAGAAGTGTAAATTAAAGTAGCTAAATGCGATGTGGGTACTTGTTGTTTTGTTTTTTCTAGTATTACTTCATCTTCTTGAGTAATAAAATTGTATAACTCTGTATAGTGCTTGCAACCAGCAACTTCATCAAAACAATATATCTCTTTTAAAGAAGGAATATTGGGTTGTATAGCCTTAATTTTTTCGTACATTTCTGTATTACTTACAAAAATGTATTTAACTTCTGAGTCGTTTAAAATAAACTCAATTTCCAAAGGATTAGTTGTTGGGTATAAAGGCACAAGAATTGCACCGGTTTGCTGAACAGCTAAATCTGTAATTACCCATTCTGGACGATTATTGCTAATAATTCCAATTTTATCAGCACCTTCAGCGGTGTAGTCGTTTCCACTTATTCCTAAGTGAATTAAACCACATGCTAATTTTTTTATACTATCGAGTACTTGGTGGCTGCTCATTTTAACCCAAGTGCCTTGATGTTTACTGGCAAAAACATCTTGCTTATCACCAAATTTTGAATGTTGATATTCAATGGCTTCAAATAATCGTTGAAAATTCATTTGCTAAGAATTTATGGCATTGCATGAAACAACATACAATCGTTTAACACAATGTTAAGGCTTGAAATTAGAATAGCCAAATATTGTCTTTTTTTTATTTATGAATTGCTTTTCTCTTGTTCTTCTTTTAACTTTTTAAATTCTCTAGAAGCTAAATCGTGTTTGTCTCCATTGTATGCATTAAAATATTGGAAAGCCAAGCCAATGCCCCAACCTAGCATAGGCCAAATTGGCCAAGGGTAAGCATCTTCATTATAACGTCCTCTGGTAAACCACCAAATTGCCCATAAAAAAGCACTAACTACTAAATAACTAAAAAAACTTTTTTTAAAAGATGCTCTTGCTTTTGCAGTTTGCCAAAGCTTTTCATCATTGAAATTGTCGTTCATTTTGTTTGTTTTTTATGAATTGTATAATTAAAAAAAATCCTATTATTACTCCAACACCATCTGCCACAATATCCCATAAATCAAAACTTCTGTTAAGAATATACGCTTCCTGAATAAATTCTATTGCAATACCAAATGTAAAACAAAGAATCGAAATAATTATTGCCCTATTTTTTGAAACCCATTTTGGAAGAGAAAGTGAACAAAATGTTAATCCACTAAATAAACCAACATGCACCCATTTATCTACATGTAATATTTTAAACCAATTTTGCTTTGGAAACTTATTTCCTGGCAATATTAATAAAATGATTACAACAATCCAATACAGTAAAATAGCCCATTTGTTTTTATTTAAAAATTTATTGAGCTGGCTTAACAGGTGTAGCACCTTTACGTTTTAGTTTTAAATTGTTAAGAATTTGATTTTGTTTTTCTTGTTCAACCTTTTGTGATGTTTGGTTGTTTGTATTTTGCAGTATTTCTGCTTCTATTTCTTTTTTACGCTTAGCCAATTTTTCTCCATCTGTAATAAAATCTTCCAATTTGCTGTTTGCTTTTTTAACAATATTTTCTTGTTCGGCAATTTGTAGTTCTAAATCATATTCAGCTACAGTTTCTACCATTGAATTTAAAAAAGTTTTGGCATCATTAATAATGGTGGGGTCGCTAGTGTCGCTTACAAAATTGTCGTAGCTTTTACTTAAAAGCATAGTTACAATGGCTTTGTCTTTTTCTTGTCTGCTTTTTCTTTCTACAGTAATATAAACATCTAGTGGGTTGCTCGAAAGTTCTGTAATTATTACACCGCTAAAAACAGTAAAGCCTTTATTGGATTTGCCTTTGTATCCTTTTTTTTCAAAATAATTTACTAAAGCATCATTTGTAGTGCTTTCAGTATATGGAAACTCGCCAATTACAGCAGGTACATCTTTTTTGTTGTATTTAACAATGGTAAATCTGGTTTGTCCTATGCTTTTTGAAATTACAAAAGCTAATAAAATAGTAATTAAAATTTTGTTCATATATATTTTTTCGCATTAAAAGTAAGGTTATTCAAATTACATGCCAGCAAAAAAAAGCCACCAAATTGGTGGCTCAATATTTTATTTGGCAGCAGTTAAATGTGTACATGATTTTCTTCCATCATCTTTCTTAGATTTATTAGGCTATATCTCATTCTTCCTAAGCAAGTATTTATGCTAGAGTTCGTTATTTCGGCAATTTCTTTAAAACTTAGCTCGGCATAGTGTCTTAAAATAATTACTTCTCTTTGCTCTTCTGGCAACATATCAATCATTGTTCTCAATTTTTCGTGGCTTTGAGATTGTTGTATTTTGCCATCAGGTGTATTATCACTTCGTACATCTAAAAAGTCGAAAAGGTTATTTTCATCACCACTGAATAGAGGGTTTCTTTTTTCTCTTCTAAAGTAATCTACACATAAATTGTGTGAAATTCTCAATGCCCAATGCAAAAATTTACCTTCTTCGTTATATCTATTACCTCTTATAGTATCTATTATTTTAATAAATACTTCTTGAAACAAATCTTCGGCCAAATGTTTATCTTTTACAAGATAAAAAATGGTAGAAAATATTTTTTCTTTATGTCGTTCAATCAAAGTTTGCAGGGCATTATCATTGCCCATATAAAATTGACGAACTAGGTCGTTATCTAACGCGTGTGCATACGTGTTCATAATAGGGGTTTTTTTGATGTTACAAAAAAATATTAGGATAGTTGGATAACAATCTAGCTTTGGGATAAAAAACTAAACCGAGACCAAATTATATTAGTTAACGAACACAAATAAGTTTTATTTTGCAATGTGAATAAGTGAAGGTAGGCTGCAAAGTAATTAACAAAATAATTTGCAATTAAGTCTCATAACTTATTGATAATCAATAAGTAAAATTAAAATATTAAAAATTGGAGAAGATTACAACTCAAAAGAAAAATACAAAAAAATCATTAGTCGTTAATAAATTGTTAACTAAAAACGACAAAAATGCTAACAATATTGTGGTACAAGGTGCAAGAACACATAATTTAAAGAATATCACTATTGAAATACCTCGTAATCAATTGATAATCATTACTGGAGTGAGTGGTAGTGGAAAATCTTCTTTAGCTATAGACACCATTTTCGCTGAGGGTCAACGACGTTATGCAGAAAGTTTAAGTGCTTATGCTAGGCAATTTATGGCTCGAATGGTAAAACCTGATGTAGATTTTATAAAAGGATTAAGCCCAGCAATTGCTATTGAGCAAAAAGTAATAACTCGCACACCAAGAAGTACAGTGGGTAGTATGACTGAGATTTACGATTATTTGCGTTTGCTATTTGCGAGAATAGGAAAAACAATTAGCCCAATAACCAATAAAGTAGTAACAAAAGATGATGTAAATACAGTAATTGCCTTTTTGGAAACTTTAGAAATCAATACTAAAATAATTATTGCAGCAACTTTAAACCTTAAAGGAAAAAGAAATTTAAAAGAAGAACTAGATATTTTAATACAAAAAGGTTTTAGTAGAATTGGTATTAAGGATACTGATGGTTACAAAATTGAAAACTTGGAAGATATTGTTGAATTGACCGATAAGGATTTTAAATTAAGAACAAAAGATAAAAAGATTGCTGTTGTTGTTGATAGAATAGTAATTAAAAAATTTGATGAAGATGATTTGCACAGACTTACAGATAGCATAAGTACTGCTTTTTATGAAGGCGAAGGAAATATGTTTATAGAAGTAAATGGCAATGAACCCCATTATTTTAATGATAAATTTGAAATGGATGGTATAGTTTTTGAAGAACCAGTGCCTAATTTATTTTCTTTTAACAACCCTTATGGTGCATGCCCTGTATGCGAAGGTTTTAGCCAAGTTTTAGGAATTGATGAAAACTTAGTTATTCCCAATAAATCTTTAAGTATTTACGATGGGGCTATTGCACCATGGAAAGGAGAAAAATTAGGATGGTGGAGAGAGCAATTTATTTTGCAAGCCAAAGGATTTCCAGTGCATAAACCAATTGAGGAATTAACAGATGAACAATATAAAACTATTTGGGCTGGCGTTGGTAATGCTTTAGGTATAGATAGTTTTTTTAAAGAAGTAGAAAGCAATTTGTATAAAGTGCAGTATAGGGTTTTATTAAGTAGGTATAGAGGACGTACTACTTGTAATAGTTGCAAAGGATATCGTTTACGAAAAGAAGCTTTGTATGTACAAGTAAATAATAAGCATATTGGACATTTATGTGAAATGCCTGTAACCCTTTTGCAGCAATGGTTTAAGAATTTAAAATTAGATGAAAGTGATACATCTATAGCTAAACGAATTTTATTAGAAATTAATCAACGCATTGAAACTTTAATAAATGTTGGGTTAGGATATCTTACACTTAATAGACTAGCCAATAGCTTAAGTGGAGGCGAAAGTCAACGCATTCAACTTACAAGAAGTTTAGGAAGCAATCTAACTGATAGTTTGTACATTTTAGATGAACCTAGTATTGGCTTGCACAATAGAGATACAGAAAAGCTAATTTCTGTTCTTAAAAATTTAAAAGCATTGGGCAATACAGTTATTGTTGTGGAGCATGATGAAATGATGATGAAGGAGGCAGACTATATAATTGATATGGGACCTTTAGCATCTCACCTTGGAGGAGAAGTAGTTGCTACAGGAAACTATAAAGAAATTTTAAAAAACAAGCAAAGTCTTACTGCTCAGTATTTAAGTGGAACTTTGAGTATTGAAGCTCCAAAGCAAACTCGAAAATTTACAAATAAAATTACTGTAAAAGGTGCTAAGGAAAACAACTTAAAAAATATAGATGTAGCTTTTCCTTTAAATACTTTATGTGTGGTAAGTGGGGTAAGTGGAAGCGGAAAAACTACTTTAGTAAAACAAATTTTAACACCTGCAATTAAAAAACACTTAGGTGAATTTGTAGATAAAATGGGCAATTTTAAAAAGTTGGAAGGCGATTTACAGCAAATTACTCAGCTTGAAATTGTAGATCAAAACCCAATTGGTAAATCTAGTAGAAGTAATCCTGTAACTTACATAAAAGCTTATGATGAGATAAGAGACCTTTTTGCTACTCAACCATTAAGTAAAATAAGGGGCTTTTTGCCAAAACATTTTAGTTTTAATGTAGATGGAGGAAGGTGTGATACTTGTAAAGGTGAAGGGGAGCAAACTGTAGAAATGCAGTTTTTAGCTGATGTACATTTAGTATGTGAAAGTTGCAATGGCAAGCGGTTTAAGGAAGAAGTATTGGAAGTACAAGTTAATGGAAAAAACATTTTCGATATTTTGGAGTTAAGTGTTGATGAAGCAATTGATTTTTTTAAATCGCTAGATAATGAAAATAAAAAATCTAATGCAAATAACTCAAATATAGGCAAGCTTGGTGGGGCAGTAGCAAAAGCAATTCAGCCTTTGCAAGATGTTGGACTAGGTTATATTAAACTAGGCCAAAGTAGTGATACTTTAAGTGGCGGTGAAGCACAACGAGTAAAATTAGCTTCATTTTTAGGACGTGGAAAAGGGCATGGTCATATTCTATTTATTTTTGATGAACCCACAACTGGCTTACATTTTAACGATATCAAAAAACTATTAAACTCCTTTAATGCTTTAGTAGAACAAGGGCATAGTTTAATTGTAATTGAGCATAATAGCGATGTTATAAAAAGTGCCGATTGGTTAATAGATCTTGGTCCAGAAGCTGGAGATGCAGGGGGAAACTTAGTTTTTGCTGGTATTCCTAAAGACTGTAAAAAAGTAAAAGAAAGTTATACAGGAAGGTATTTGTAATCGATGTTTGTTTTGAAAATGCAGTTTGAAAATAAAATAATTGTAAGTTACAACTGTTTGTTAACTTCTAGTTTTTCTAAGTAAAATACCAAACATAGTTTTACAATAAGATGCTACAAAAATTACTGGTGAAAATGATCTCTGTATTAAGTGAATGGAATGCCAAAAATTGCAAAAGCTTAAAAAATAATCAGGCTAACATATTATTATAAAAGATAGACACAAACCTTAAGTTTATCCTAATATAAATAGTTAAGGAAGAAATTAAGGCAATGAAAGACTATTTAAAATATAAATTTTAAACCCCCAATTAAATTCAAACCAAGTACATCATATTGATTCCAACGTTGGTATCTATTATTCAATAAATTGTTTACTTGTAGCCATACATTTAACTTATTTAACACTGCAAACTCAGCTCCAATATTTACGTCGAATGCTGCATTTAATCGCTCTGCTTGTAAGGTTTTTGTTCTGTAAGGACTGCCACCAAAAAAGAAAACGTCTGCCTTTAACTGCAAATCTTTAAATAATTTATATCTAGCCATTCCACTAATTTCTAATGGCATAAAGCCAAAGGCTTTTGCATACCTATCTTGTGAGGTAAATTGAGTGATTTTTGCTGCTAAAGCAATACTCAATTTATCTTGTACAGTATAATTAATTTCACCTCTTATGTTTAATGCAGAGAGTGATGGCTCATAAACGACAAGAAAATCTTGTGATTTAAAATTGGTAGAATCATTTATAAACAATGCCATATTGGTAAAGTTTTGTAAACCCACTTGTGCATTAAAACTTACATGCTTACTTAAGCTACCTTTAAAACCTACAAATTGCTCGCTAAGTTTGGTATTTTGAAGTATTGTTGGTTGCACAATGAATGGATTTGTTGAAGCCAAAGTTTCATAACTATTTTTAGTAAAATTACTTTGCCACCCTGCAAAAAATTTAAACTTATCGCTTAATACATTAGTTTCTGCATGTATGTTTGGTAATAAAGCAAATTGCCCATTACTCCACGTTGGATGCAATCCTGCATTAATTTTAAAGGAAGTAGATGCATACAACACACTTGGCTTTACACCTATAATTGTAGTGTTAAATTTTTGGCCAGTTGAGTTTGAAAAACTAGCAATATCTGCCATTACACCAAGCTGTAAATTAAAGTTTTCATTAAGTTGTTTTTGAATTGGAGCATGGATATAACCATTAAATTCTGTACCTCGTTTATTATCACCAAAGAAATTTAACTTTAAGGTAGGGCTGTAAGTAATACCTTTTTCGTTTGCTGCTTTGCTTTTTATAGTTCCAAAAACTCCAACTGTATTGAAATTGTTTCTCAAGGCATCTTGAGTAAAAACACCACCACTAATGCCATACCTATTTTGATTGGATAAATTATAATGCAAACCAATTATACTTTCATTTTTTAAACTATTTATTTGTGCTTGTGCTGTAATGTTTGCTTTAGCAAATTCCATAAAAGCTATGTCAGTGTTGCTTTGTAAATAATTTGCATTTATTGTATAAACTGTTTTGTTTGGATGTCCAAATGAAAAGTGGGCATCAACAAATGGAGTGCTAAAATTTCCATAACCTAATTTTATAGAATTTTTATTTATCCATACAAGCGATGAATCATTTACCAAAGCTATTGGTTTTATTGGGACTGGTTGATAGCTAAAAAACAAGTTTTGTGCAGGAATGCTATAGTTTAAACTAAATCTGTTGGTATCAACAACTGTTGGGCTTGCCGTGAAATTTATTTTTGCAGCTCCACGTAGGGTGGGCTTGTAACTTGATGTTATTGTTACTACACTTGTTTTTAGGGTATCAATGGATGGTTGTTGTATATCATTTGATGAAATACTTTCATTATTTGTTGTTGTATTTCTTTTATCTTTTTTCGTAGAATTTTTGCTGTCCTTTTTTTGTTTGCTATTCGTTTTCTTCGAGTTTTTAGAATTCTTTTGTTTATTGTTTCTGCCACGTTGTGCAGTTACTTCTAAGTTTTGTAAAAACAATGCTAATATTAATAGGATGATAGTTTTTTGTTTCATTTTTTCTTCTTAAAAATTATAAATTGTTTTCTATTTGGCTTGTTCTATTTTTTTCGGCAATTACTTGTAATAATTTTTGCTCTGCTTCTTTTTTTATACTTTCTATTGTAGCATTCTCTATTATGCTTTTGTAAGTAGCTTCTGCATTAAACCAATCTTTTTGTTTAAAATAAATGTCACCCAGCAGTAAGTAACTTTTGGTTACCCAAATTTCGTAGCTACCAAATTTTTTAATACATTCAAAAGCAGCTTTTTCTGCGTCAGGTAATTTGTTTTGAAGCATTAATATTTCTGCAACTCTAAAACTAGCTTCTGCACTGTATTCAGACTTTCCAATAAGCATTACTTCTTTATAATTCCTAGCTGCCTCATCTAATTTGTTTTCTGCTTGATTGCTTTTGGCTATTATTGTAATTGCCATCATTTTATCATCATTTGCAATACTTTTTTCTTGCAATAATTCCTTAGCATTAGGTAAAGCTTCAGTGAACTTTTGTAATCTATATTGGCATCTTAGCAAACCTCTCATTGCTTCTAATCTATTTTCTTGGAGGGTACTTAATTGTTTTGCTTTTATAAAATATGGTTCGGCCTTAGTAATATCTTTTTCATCAAAATAATAAATACGAGCTGCTTGTAAGCTGCTTCTTTCTCCATATTTGTTAGGAGTTTTAGCGGTAATATTTTCATAGTATTTTAATGCCGCTACATTGTTTTTATTTGTTACAAACATTTCAGCAATTAAATAGTTAGCGTCTAAAAAAAACTTGCCATCTGGGTAGTTTTTTAAATAATCTTCAAAGCCTTTTGTTGCAGCAGCAAAATCTCTTTTATCATAACTTATTTGTGCTGCTTTATAGGTAATACTATCTGCTTCTGAGTATGTAATTGGTTTTCCATTTTTCTTCATAAAATTTACAAACTCATCAGGGCGTTGGGTTTCAACAAAAATATTTCTAATGTATTCAATGCTTTCATCGCTTTCTGGTGTATTTGGGTATTTGGTAGATAAAGTGTTAAAGTAATTTAAAGCTTCATCGTTTTTATCTAAATTAAAACATGCAATACCCAATTTTAAATAAGCTTGAGGCTCAATACTTTCTGTACCTTTTAGTCTTAATACATTTTGTAATGGCTCTATGGCTTTATCAAATTTTTCATTTGCAAAATATACATTGGCAATTTCCAAATTAGCATCACCAATAAGTGTAGATTTTGGATAAATTGTAGCAATACTTTCAAGCAAACTTATTTTATCATTAGGTTTATTTAAAGCTCCAGCAATTAAAGCTTTTTGATAAACTGCATAGTCGGCAGATTTAGAATTGTTGTTTATGACATTATCATACAACTTTTGTGCTGTAAGCATTTGCTTGGTCATAAAATAGCAATCAGCACTTCTTAAAAAAGCATCTTGCTCAATAGTATTGCTTGTTGGGGTAATTGTTTTTGTTATGTATTCAAAATTTTTTAAAGCATTAGTATAGTTTTGCTTTTTTAGCCAACAATAACCTAGGCTGTATTTGGCGTTAATTATGTTTACTTCTCCATTTACTTGGGCATTTGATAAGTAATTGCTTAAGTAAAAAATGGCTTCTTCAATATCATCTTTTCGATAAGCAATTTCACCTTTCCAAAAGTAAGCCAATTGTTTTTGAGATTCGTTGTAATTGGCTGCTAATAATTTATTTAGTAAGATATTCGCATTGTCAATTTGTCGTTCATTAATAAGTTCTACAGCTCTGCTATATAAAATTCTAGGATAAATTTTTTGCAGTAATTCTGTTTTTGTGGTCATTGATTCAAACAAGGTTAAGGCATCTTTAAAATTACTGGTATTTGCCAACGTGCTCACTATCAATTCTTTTGTTTCAGTAATGTAGATAGATTTTGGGTAATCGTTTAAAAACCCTTGTAATTCTATTGAAGCAACATTTAAATAGCCTAACTCATAACTAAGTTTTGCATAGTTAAAAGCACTTACTTCTTTTTGTACAGCATTGCTAGAATTACTTGCACAAAATAAAAATGCATTTCTAGCATTTGTTTTTTGATTGGTTTTTAAATATGCATCTGCTAATAAATACATGCTGTTTTGTGCAAGGCTATCTTCTTTTCCTCCTAGTTGTTTAAAGCCTTCTATACACTTGGTATAATTTTTAGCAGCATAATAGCAAAATGCTAATTCATATAAATCTTCACGACGTACTTTGGAATTTTTACTTACATAATATTCTAAGTATGGCAATGCTTTTGCATATTCTTTTTTATCAAAACTTAAATGACCAACTAATTGATTAAGTTCTGTTGTGTAAAATTGATTGCCTCGCTTCAAAGCATCTTCGGCATAACTTAATGCTTTGTCTCTTTCACCATTAAAATAATATATTTCGGCTAAGTAAAATGGCACAATATTTTTATAAGTATTTGTTTGCTCTACAACAGCAAAAGCATTTTTAGCTTCGTTATATTGTTTATCGTAAAAGCATAAAAAGCCATAATAATAATTGGCATCAATATAATTGGCATCTGATTTTATTTGCCTTATTGAATTAAATAATGGTTTAGCTTCATTAAATTTCTGTTGTGTAAAATAGCTATAACCTTTATGAAACTTCAAGGTAGCAATTTGAGCATTGGTTAAATTATCAATACCCGATTTATTGTAAAATTCTATGGCATTTGGAAAATCATTATTCCTAAAATAGTATTCACCTATATAGAAATTAATTTTTTGTATATGGGCATTACTGGTACTTAAGTTGCTATAATTTATTGCAGATTGTAATGCTGCTGTATCATCAATGATTAATCCACAAACCAATGTGTAATATAAACTTTCCTCAGCTATATACACAGGAAAATTTGATTGATTGTTTGATAAACTTACAAGCTTTTTAAAAATAGGATAAGCTAAACTATAAGCATCTTGTTGTATAAATTCTTTTGCTTTTTTAAATTCATCATCCAAATCGTTATTAGCTTTTGTGCTTTGTGCCACTGCAAAATTTGCTGATATACAAACAATAAAAACCCAAAACAGTCTTAGTTTCATTTAAAGTATTTTGTAATGTGTACAAAGTTTGATTTTTGTTTCTTAATTAAATGTAAAAGTTTTGGGTGTGTAAAAGTTTTGTATATAAAAGCATAGTGCTGTTAATGGGGAAAACCAATAAATATTTATTTGTTGAACTGGTTTTAGAACACGTATTTTGAAAAAAAAAGTAATGGAAAATATTATTTATCATATAACTACAAAGCAAGAATGGGCAAAAGCTTTGGAAAACAATTTTTACGCAGCACCATCTTTAGAACTTGAAGGGTTTATACATTGTAGCACTTCAGTACAAGTATCAGGAGTTTTGGAAAGATATTATAATGGCGTTTCTGATTTATTGAAGTTGGTGATTGATGCAACTAAATTAACAAACAAATTAGAGTACGAATTAGCTCCAAGTGTAAACGAAATGTTTCCTCACGTATTTGGAACTATTAATATTGATGCTGTAATCGAAGTAGTTGAAATATAAATTTATGCAATGCCTACTATAATTGAATTTAAAGCCAAAACAAATGATTTGGCTAAAGCTGAACAAAGACTGTTGACACTTAATCCAACATTTATTGGAATAGATAATCAAAAAGATACATACTATAATATTACAAATGGAAGATTAAAGCTCCGTGAAGGCAATATTGAAAATGCCCTAATTCACTATACAAGGGCTAATACGCCAGATACCAAGCAAAGTAATGTTTTGTTGTATAAGCACAAACCAAGCGAAGACCTAAAAAAAATTTTGGAAACTGTACATGGTATAAAAGTAGTAGTGGAAAAGCGAAGAAAAATCTACTTTGTAAATAATGTTAAAATTCATTTTGATGAAGTTTCACCACTTGGAAGCTTTATAGAAGTAGAGGCTATTGATGATGATAATGAATTTACAGTTGAAGAATTACAGGTGCAATGCAATTTTTATGTAAATTTTTTTGATATAAATATTGAAGATTTTCAAGCAAATTCGTATAGCGATTTGCTCTTAGCTGCAAAAGTTTAGGCCTTATTAAAAATTAATTCTTGCTGCTCCGGTATTGCTGTATTTTTTATTTGTAATTTGTAAGTGCCTTGACTTATAAATCTTGTACAAAGTTGAACTATAGGACCTTTAAAATTACCCTTACGTACCGCTTTTGATTGGTTGTTTAAAATTACATACTCAAAATAATTTTCTTGTAAAGCATCATTAGCAACTTCTACAATAAGTAAATCATCAACGAATTTATTTATTGGGTGTATGTTTTTGGCAATACAGTGCATCATAAAATCTTTAATCGTTAGAGTAAAATGTAAATTTATATCAAGTTTTGCAGAAGTTATCCACATTTAAATTATATTTTTATTAAATTATTGAAGAATATTTGAAGAAAACTGAATTTTTTTATCCAAGGGTTTTGCTTTTTACTTAAAAAACTTATTTTCGTATTAACCAAAAGGAATAGTTTTTTAGTTTAAATAAAAGCTTCAGATATGAATAATATTCTAAAACAATACTTTCATTTTTCGAAAAAGGAACTCATTTTGTTTTTCATATTAGTTATTGTCATTACAGGATTTATAGTGTATCCTAAGTATTTTGATTCTAAGAAAACACCAAATTCATCTTTGAGTAGTTTTCATGCACCAAGTAATGTTACTAAGAATCAAGAGATAAAAGAAAAAGATAGATATATAAATAAACAAGAGGATTACGCTCAAAACTATTCAGCACAAAATGATGACAACAGTTTAAGCCCTTTTTTATTTGATCCAAATACATTAGATGAAATTGGATTTAGCAAGTTAGGTTTAAGAGAAAAAACAGTAAAAACAATTCTAAACTACAGGAAAAAAGGGGGTAAATTTTACAAACCAGAAGATTTTAGGAAAATTTGGGGGTTAAGAAAGCAAGAGGCAGATATTTTAGTTCCATATATAGTTATAGCAAATACTGCAAATAACTATCAATATAAAAATCAAATTACTCCAAATAGTAATGTTTCAATCCCTAAAATTATTTGCATAAATACGGCTACTGCTTTTGAGTTGAAAGCTTTGCCTGCAGTTGGTAATGTAGCTTATAGAATTGTAAACTTTAGAGAAAAACTAGGTGGTTTTATTTCTGTAAATCAAGTAGCAGAAACTTATGGACTAAGCGATAGTGTTTTTAAGCAAATACAACCATTTTTAACTATTACTAACACAAGTATTTTGAAACAAGATATTAATTTGGCTAGCGAGTTTGAACTAGCAAAACATCCATATATTCCAAGAGAAGTGGCACGAGCAATTGTTATTTATAGAACACAACATGGCCAATTTAAAACAGTAGATGATTTAAAGAAAATAGTTTTTCTTAAATCTGAAATAATCGAAAAAATGAAGCCTTATTTAACAGTTAAGCTTAATGATTAAAACACAAATTTTTAATCAAGCTTTAATTGTTTACAGATAAATTCAATTCTTTTTCTTGTAACCATTTATTTTTTCCATAGCCAGCAATTACATGCTTTTCACTATGATAACTACTACGAACCAAAGGACCACTTTCTACATAATCTAATCCTAAATTATAGCCAATTTCTCTAAGTTCTGCAAACTCTGTGGGATGCACAAAACGTTGTACAGGTAAGTGTTTCGGAGTTGGTTGTAAATATTGTCCAAGCGTTAAAACATCTAGCCCAGCATCCACTAAATGTTTCATAGTTTCAATTACTTCTTCTTTTTCTTCGCCAAGCCCAAGCATTATACCTGTTTTAGTACGCATGCCACCTTTTTTTAAGGTTTCTAAAACTTCTAAACTCCTATGATATTTAGCTTGTACACGTACTTTTTTGGTGATGCGTTCTACAGTTTCCATATTATGGCTTACTACTTCGGGGGCTGCATCTATAATTCGTTGAATTTGATCTTTAAAACCTCTAAAATCGGGTATCAAAGTTTCTAAAGTAGTTTCTGGGTTTAATGCCTTTACTGCTTTAATAGTATTTTGCCAAATTATACTTCCACCATCTTGCAATTCATCTCTATCTACACTTGTAATTACAGCATGTTTTACTTTCATTAAATGTATAGCTTCTGCTACTCGTTGAGGCTCGTCCCAATCGGCTGCTAAAGGCTTACCTGTAGCTACTGCACAAAACCTACAACTACGAGTACAAATATTGCCAAGTATCATAAATGTTGCAGTTCCTTCGCCCCAGCATTCACCCATATTTGGGCAGTTTCCACTTTCACAAATAGTATGTAATTTATGTGTATCAACTAATCCACGAACATGTTTGTAATTTTCGCCAATTGGTAATTTTACTCTAAGCCAATCTGGTTTTTTTACTTTTGTATTAGAAGGTATATTTTGAATGATTGGAAGTTCTGTCATAAATAATAAAAATGATAAAGGATGACTTTATTCAACGTTATTTAAATTTTAAATTGAATATTTTTATTTCCTTCTACCAAAGAAAATAGAAACGTAGCCGTTAAAAAATAATTTTCTGTCTTTGCTAAATACCATTTGCTCTACAGATTGTGTATAGTATTCTACGTTTACACCAAGTTCAATTGCAGAAAGCATATCGTTATACTTGCCATGATCAAAACGAAGTGCAGCTCTTGCATGCAAACCAGGATTTATTTTCATTTCGTTAAAACCTTTTCCTAGTCCACTACCACCATCAATAATGCCAGCGTTTAAAAAAGCTGCGTTGTCATCACTGTATTTAATATCTTTTGTTTTTCCTGTTGAAGCATCAAAAATGCTAATGTAATAGGGTTTTATTAAACCTAAACTCAAGCCACCACCATAGATTGCAGAAACTGCAATCCCGTTTTTATTGCTTTTACTTCCAATCATTTTTTGCTGTCCAAATCCTAATTTAAAGTAATAAAAATTATTAATTTTTCCATATTTAAAAGGATTGCCTAAAGCTAATCCTCCAAATGAAATTGAACTGCTAATTCTTTCTTCTTTTGGGTGATAACGCTCTCCTAAAGAGATCCACCAAAGGTTGGTTTTTTTTATAGTTTTATATTTTCCTTTTTCTATCGTAATACCAAAACCATCTGTGTTTAAGTTAAATCCAAAAGCATTTTGCTTTAAATATACTAAAGCACCCTCTTCTTCGGCTTTAATCATTTTGTTTAACTTATCTTTTTGTTCTTGAGCCTTTTTGGCTTTTGCCTGTTGTTTTGGTGTTAATTGTCTTTGGGCAATGGTTAAAAAAGGCAATAAAAAAGTTGCTATAAAAAAAAGTTTCTTCACGTATATAATTTTACATTGTAAATTTAGGGCAAAAATACAAGTATATGACATCAACTATTGTGTACAAAGGAAATTTAATATCAGAGTTAACCCATACTCAAAGTGGAACTGTAGTTTTAAACGAGCCTCCAGTTGATAATCATGGTAAAGGCGAATGTTTTAGTCCTACAGATTTATTTGCAACCACCTTAGGAAGTTGTATGATTACAACAATGGCTTTAAGGGCACAGTTAAGTAATATGAATTTAAATTTTGATGGTACAACAGCAGAAATTACAAAAATTATGAGTAGCGATGCTCCACGAAGAATTGCAGCCATAGATTGTACATTATTTTTTACAGAAAATTTTAAAGCTACTGATGACCAAAAAGAGCAATTGATTAGAATAGCTCATAGCTGCCCAGTAGAAAAAAGCTTGCATCCAGATATTAAAGTAAATGTTGTTTTTAATTGGTAAAAGCTAACATTTTTAAGTGAATTTTTTTATTTTAAATTAACAAGGTTAATTATTTTGGTGTATTATTGAATTTTAAATAATTGCTTTATGAGAAATGTTTATTGCTGGGTAATATTGGTTTGCATTTTTTTTGTTTACATGAGTAGCAATGGAATGGTGCTAAACACATTTACACAATATACCCCAGAGTTAATGAAGTTTTGGGGGTTAGATTTTAAACAAGCATCTTCTTTTCAGTCAACAATTTATTTAGTATTGGCTTTGCCCTTGCCATTTGTGGGCAAACTTTTAGAAAAGTATCCTGTAAAAAACTTAATGATGGTTGGAGCAATTGGCACTTTAATAAGTTTATTGATTTTTGCCAATGCCAACTCAATTGGAATGATGAGATTATTTACTATTTTATTTCCATTGTTTTTATCGGGATTAGGTTTGTTAAGTTGTATGTATTTAATAAACAATTGGTTTTTAAAGTATAGAGGTATTGCAACAGGGGTTTTATTAATGGCAAGTAGTGTTGGCCCATTTTGGTTTGCAAAGATTTTAGGTAAATGGATTGCAGTTCATGGATGGCAAAAGGCTGCTCTCTATGAGGCTATTTTGTGTGGAATTTTGATTATTATACCAGTATTTTTTATAAAAAATCATCCAAAAGACGTTAATGGCTTTGCCGATGGTATTGAAGGAAATTTGGGAGGTCAACCAGTTATTGATGCTGTGGCAGCAAAAGCACATTATAAAAAAGCTACTGGTTCATTAAACTTTTATTTAGTAGTGATTGTAACTGCTGTTTTATGGTTTTGTATTGGGGGATTATTTGTGCACCATGGGCTGTATTTAAATGGATTAAATTTAGATGCAAAACAAATTGGTGCTGTAAGTAGCTTGTTTTTCTTATGTGGTTTAGTAGGTAAGTTG
This sequence comes from Chitinophagaceae bacterium, assembly GCA_049242885.1. Taxonomy (GTDB): domain Bacteria; phylum Bacteroidota; class Bacteroidia; order Chitinophagales; family Chitinophagaceae; genus CAIVPM01. Next base: position 28,526 of record JBMLOQ010000014.1, on the reverse strand, counting down.
ATTTTTGGGTTTTTGAGCGATAAAATAGATGTAAAACAAATGATGCTTTGGAGTGTGTTTGCCATGCTATTAGGCTGTATTTTATTGTACCTGAGTGTGCAAAATAATAACCTAATGTACGTTTATGCTATTGTTTTAGGTGCTGGTTATAGTGGCACTTTTACTATGATTCAATTGTACGCCTTAAGATTATACAGTGGACCAGCTTATGGAAGCATTTTAGGATTATTAAGCTTTGTAGATACACTTTGCCTTGCTTTAGGTGGATTGGTTTTTGGAATTATTAGAAAAAATGGTACTGATTATAGCTCTGCTTTTTTGTTAATGGTGGTGCTTACCATAATTTCGCTTTTGGCAACATATTTTATAAACAAAAGAACTGATAAATCTGTTTATTAATCATGATACAAAAAACACTTAATGCTTCTTTAATTTTTCATATCATAAAACTTGCTGAAACTTGGCGTAAAAATGGCGAAGAAATTTGCAATAAAGAAGGTATAACTACACAGCAATGGCTTATACTATTGTTGCTAGCTAACGACCCTAATATTGTTTATCTACAAGAGCATCCTCAACAAAAACCCTTAATGGCTAGCGAAATTGCAACTGCAATGAACGTAAGTAGGGCAAATATCACCAACCTTTTAATAGTATTAATGGATAAAGATTTGGTACAACAAATTGAAGATGATATTGATAGAAGAAGAAAGCGATTAATACTTACTACAAAAGGGAAACAAATTGTAGAAAATTTAGAACCTCTTAGAAATCAATTTAACAATAACTTGTTTAAGCATTTTGCACAATCAGAAAAAGAAGAAGTAATGCGTTTTGCAAACAAATGTTTGCAATTAATGCCACATTAGTTATTGCTTTTCGTAACAGCCAATATCTGGCAAACTACCAATAACTCTAGGATTTCCATCTAAATCAAAAGTTACTAAACCATTATTTAATCCTTTGTTTATTGTTGGAGCGTTGGTTTTTTGTCTAAAATTGTATAGTCTTTCTCCTGTATTTACAGTATCAAAAAGTGGAACAACGTTTCTTAAACTGTTGTTAAAGGTTATAAAACTTGGGTTGGCAATTTTCAGTTTATACAATACATTATTCATAGTTATTGAGTAAGGATTTGTGCCAATTTTATTGGCTACAATTTCGTTATCTACCAAGCCTCCTTCTCCATACATTATACTATTACTAACAACCATATTTAATGCATTACTAGTGGTACTGCTAGCAGCATTAGTAATATTCATTACTGGGTTTTTGTGGTTAATAAAACTGTTGCTATAACTTACAAAAGTGCAATAATCAAAGTTATAATTTCCACCACCTACAATACTTACATTGTAGCCAGCGTTGCTTACCAAACAGTTTCGAGCAGCTATGCTACTATTGCTTCCACCAATGCCAATGTCATAGGTATTATCAATAATACATTCCTGGATGGTAAGTTTTGGATTGGTGTTTACACTAGGTGCTAAGGCAATTGCTCCTTGATAACTATTCTTAATTACACAAAATTGCATAATATTATCCTTACTTGTAGCATCAAAATATATACCTGGCCAGCTGGCAGGATAGTTTTTATAAGGCTCATCTAATCTATTGCCTTGAAAATAGATTTTAGTGCTGTCCCATTTTTCCCCAATGGCTCTGAGTGTTCCTTTTACAATTATTGGAGCATCGGCATTACAATAAATTTTTGTGCCTTTAGGTATGGTAAGTTGCTTATTTTCATTTACCTGTAAACCGCCTAAAATAACAATAGGTTTATCATTGGCAAAAGTAGTGTCGGTATTAATTATTTTATTTCTTAAAAAATAGGCATTTCGCCCAAAAGCTTCTAATTGCAACCATCTTATATTGCCATTATAAGTAAATTTTATACTATCTCTTACTACAAAAGGTAAATTAGTGATTGTTGGATTAATACTTACAGTAGCAAACATATACATGCTATCGTTTTTTAAAATCTCCACATTATTGAATATAGTTCCACTAACCCCATCAAGATTTATTTTAAAAGGAGAGGACAAGCCTCCCATTAATTCTACATTTATTTTTAACCCTTCGTCGTTTAAATTAAAAATTTGTAAATATTGTGTAGTAGAGCCAGTACTTGTAAATACAGTATCAAAATGCAAAGTATCCTCACTTATTCTTAGCAAAGCATCTGGGCTTGTAATAAAACTTTCTTTTTTACAGCTGTAAAAAACAATCGAAGAAAATGAGACAATCAAAAAGATAAATAAACGATTCATTGCTGTAAAAATAAGGAACTTGTTTGTTTTACAAAAAGCAATACAGCATAGTGATAAAAAAAAGTATCAAAGAAGTGATAAAGCTTTATTTTCGTATTCATAAATTTTAAAAATAACATGAAAAAATTACTAATTGTAAGTACTTTGTTAATTGGTTTGGTACAGTGTAAAAAGGATGATGCTCCTGTTGCAGCACCTGAATTTAATACAGCAAATGTAGCAGGTGTTTATAAAGCTACTGGTTTAACTGTAACTGCTGCTGGTATTGAACAAGATGTGTTTGCTACTCAATATCCTGCTTGTAATAAAGACGATAACCATGTTTTTACGGCAGCTGGGATGTATAGTTTAACTGATATTGGAACTTTATGTACTCCACCTAGCAGTGCAATTTCTGGCACATTCACTACAACTACAACTCCTTCAAAGAAGATAACTTTTAATGGAACAACTTATGATGTTGTTAGTTTTACAGCTTTAACAATGGTTGTTGCCGAGAATATAACAATAACGGTACCACCAAACACTATAGCAGCAGTAAGAAAACTCACACTAACACGCCAATAATTCTTTAAAATTATAGTAAAACCTCCAAGA